>JAYTTD010000071.1:0-6627 GCA_043745235.1 Nitrospira sp.
CTCCGACCATCCAGCCCTCCTGGGGAAAGCCGGCAGTCTATCAGCGAAGAGGACATTTCTATCTTGGCCAAAGCGGACATTATCATTGTGGGATTACAGCCAACAACGCACTTCGATGAGTGTATGAGGCGGTCTATGTGTCCAGCAATATATGGTGATGGAAATAGCCGCAGATCTTGCCAACATCTGCACTGCCAGATCCGTGTATTGAGTGAGCGTCAGGGGTGTGATCGGCGTCGGGCTTGTGCGAGCAGTTCGGCGCGCGGGTCCGGGTGCGTGATGGCACTGAGTTGGTCATACAATTTGTGTTCTTCATCGGTTGATGTAGGCGGCATCACGATCTGGATCGTCAGGAAGAGATCCCCGTGTCCACCGTTCGCCGCGGGGAGGCCTTTGCCCTTCAGTCGAAGTTTACTATCGGCCCGACTCCCTGGCGGAACCTTCATTCGGACCGGCTCCATCAGGGTCGGGGCCATGACCTCGGCGCCCAAGGCTGCTTCCCACGGGAAGACGGGGAGGGAGACGTGGATATCGCTACCCTGTCGGCGAAAGATGTTGTCCGGGGCGATCGCCACCCGCAGGTACAAGTCGCCTGGCTTGCCGCCATTGGTGCCGGCTTGTCCCTTCCCGGCCACGCGGACCCGCGTTCCATCCTGTACCCCTGCGGGGATTCGGACTTCAATCGTATTGGGTTGTAGCGTCGCACCGTGCCCCTGACAGGTTGGACAGGGACGTCCGCGAAGGGCCCCGCTGCCGTGGCAGGTGGAGCAGGGTACGGGCTCTTGCAAGGTCAGGCGCTTCGTGACACCGGTGAACACCTCGGACAGCGTCAGTTGCACCTCCGTTTCAAGATCTTCGCCCTGCATGGCGAATCCACGACCATTGCCGGTTCGCCCTCGTCCTTTGAAGAGGTTTTCGAAGATGTCGGAAAAGCCTTCTCCGCCGAACGACGTCTCCGGGCCACTCCCACCTCGGGCACCAGCCTGCCGGCGTGCCTGCTCGTAGGCCTCGGCCTGCTCCCAGTTGGTTCCATATTGATCGTATTTTTTTCGTTTGTCCGGGTCGCTCAGGACTTCGTGCGCCGCGTTCAACTCCTTGAACTTTTTTTCCATCTCCGATTTCTTGGAACCGCTGTGGAGATCGGGGTGGACTTGGCGCGCGAGGCGACGATAGGCCTTTTTGATGTCATCTGCAGAGGCAGACTTGGAGAGACCGAGAACCTGATAGTAGTCGCGTTCTGTTGTTGCCATAGAAGTGGAGATGCAGTTGCTTCAGGATAGGCCGCTATCTAAGTCGCAGCTTACGGGGTCGGTCGGGGCTTTTCAAGTATCGATGAGGAGAGGCAGTGCGTGTTGACGGGTATGTCTGTCACCGTGGGGCGACGGTCTTGGCCCGCGCCATCATTTTGCAGTAGGAGCAGACTTCGGCGGTGGTGGGCTGGCTGCACGAGGCGCAGGGGTGGAGGACGGCCCGGTCTTTCTCCGTCATGGTAGTCGCCGCGGGCTGCTTCTTGCTTTGCTTCTCGAGAAAACCCCAATAGAACGTCTGCTTCGTGCCAGGCGACTCGGTCTCCAGACGATTCAAGACCTCTTTGTACTGGAGCATCTTGGAGCCCTTGGCCATGGGGCATTCCTCGACGATGTAATCGATCCGATTCAACACCGCATAGGCCGCGAGTTCTCGCTCCGAGAGCCGGTAGAGGGGCTTCACCTTCTTGGCAAACCCTGCCACCGAGGCCGGCAGCGACGGGCCCTGCTTATCCAGATATTCCTCCTGCCAATGCAACACGTTGCCCAGGAGCCGGGCCGCTTCATCATCGAGATTGTGGCCTGTGGCCATCACATCGTAGTGCTGTTCGATCGCCACGCGATTGAATTGGTAGCGTTTGATCGTGCCGCATGTGGAACAGGTCGGGCGATGAATGAGCTGGGCCAGTTCCTTGATCCCGGCTCCGGCCTCTTGTTCGACCGTATGGAGGTGCAACGTGGCTCCATGTGAGGCAGCAACCGCGTCGGCGAATTTCGTCACCTTGGCATGAGACTGTTCAGAATAGGTTCCGATGCCGAGGTTCACATAGAGCCCGTCGGCCTTATAGCCCATTTTCAAGAGAATATCCCAGAGCGCCAGACTGTCTTTTCCGCCGGACACCGCCACGAGAATGCGATCATCTTTCCCACACATCTTCTCCGACTTGATCGCCCGCGCCACCTGATCATGGACAAAGCCATTGAAGCAGCCTTTGCAAAAGGCCGCATTGTGACGGGGGAGGCCGATCACCGCTTTGGTCTTACATTTAGTGCAGTTCATTCTTGGCTCGTGAGGCGTGAAACGTGAGGCGTGAAACGTGGAGAGCCACCGGAGATCACCGGTCGAATTTCAATCTGATCGCCGTCGTAGAGCATCTCGTCTTCGGTGACGAGATCATCGCCTTTGATGACGAGATGTGCCTCGACGACGAGATTCAACTCGCGCAAGAGTTCTTTGACCTTCTTGGGGCCTTTGACCTCGACGGTTCTGGTTGGATGGCTCAGTTGGACCTGCATGGGAGGATCATAAGCTTCCATGCACGCAGGGGGCAAGGGGCGTATTGGATGGTGAGGGGTGAAGGGAAGGGGTACAGGGTGAGCTGAAGTGATTGAGTCAATGAGACGTGGGGAGAATCTGGCGGGCGTAGGCCAGGCCTTCGTCGAGGGTTGAGAAGAGTCCATCCAGTTGCGCGTCGTAGCATTCGTCTAAAATTCGTCCCATATCAGGGCCTGGCTGGGCTCCCAGCTCCAGCAGATGGCGGCCCATCACGAGTGGCGTGGGGGCTTGGTCTTCCACTTCTAGTCTGCGCGCGCGTTCCAGCAGCCACTCGCCGGCGGGAAATCCGTCAAAGGGTTTTGGCGGGCGGCCCGCGTGATCGGCTCGCGCCACACGCACGAGTCGGTCGATCCGTTTGACCTGCTTGGCCAGTCGCCGCACGGCACTGTCTGACGCATTTGCATCGTACAGCGCGCGGGGGCGGAGGTGGCAGAGCACAAGAGGCATTACCTCGTTGATGAGATCGTCTTGGTTCGTCAGTCGTTCGAGGAAGAGTCTCGTCGGGGCTTCTCCTTCCGGTTCGTGGCCGCGCGACGTGATGCGCCCAAAGTCAGTGGTGGTTGTCGCAGGTTTGCCGAAATCGTGACAGAGAATGCCAAGGCCGATGATCAGATCGTCGTCGTGATGGCCGGTTCGTTCCATGGCAAACCAGTCTAAGCAGTGGAGCGTGTGGATCCAGACATCGCCCTCCGGGTGCCAGGTGGGATCTTGCTCACAGCCTTGGAGCGCCGCGAGTTCCGGGTAGAAGCGGAGCCAGCCGCAGTCGCCCAAGAACTGGAGACCCAGTGAGGGCGTCACACCGTAGAGGAGAAGCTTCTTCCATTCTTCCCAGAGCCGTTCGCTCGGTTGCCCGTCTTGTGTCAGTGTTTTGCAGAGCGCAATTGTCTCCGGCGCGGCAGTCAACCTGAATCGTGCGGCCAGTTGCATGCCGCGCAGCACGCGCAAGGGGTCTTCGCCAAAGCGATCCGAGGTGTGGCGCAGTACGTGCGCATCGAGGTCAGCCTGGCCGTTGAAGGGATCGCGGATCTCCAATGTATCGGGATCCCAGGCCATGGCGTTCATGGTGAAATCGCGCCGTGCCAGCGCCTCGTCGATGTCCATATCGGGATCGGACTGCCTCAGCAGTCCTGGGACGGACGCGTTGTCGGTGAGCATGCGGGAAGGAATGGAAATATCGACGGGCAGGCCCTGCAGCTTGAACACCCCAAAGGCCTTCCCGACGAACTGCACAGAGAAGTGTTCTGTGAGCAGCGCATGGAGCTGGCCAGGCGGCAGCCCAGAAATTTCGAGGTCTAGATCACGCGGTTGTCGACCAAGTAGGAGGTCACGAAGGCAGCCTCCGACAAGCCATGTGCGACCGCCGGCGCGGCGAATCAGTTGTTCAATCTGGCGCAGTGGCCTCGCGAGCGTGGGGTTGTCGATGCGAAAGCGAACGGGCACTTACAGCGTCGCCTCCCGCAGAAACTTCGCCGACTCTTCCGGTGCCACCGGGTTGATGTAGAACCCGGTGCCCCATTCGAAGCCGGCCACTTGGGTCAGCTTCGGAATGATTTCGATGTGCCAGTGATAGAAATCACCGGTCTTTTCGTGGAGGGGAGAACTATGGAGGATAAAGTTGTATGAGGGGCGAGCGAGGACCTTGTCCATCCGCCGGAGCGCTTCGGAGAGAATCGGGGCGAGGAATTCGAATTGTGTCTTCTGGCTCTCTTCGAAGTAGCCCGCGTGACGTTTTGGGAGAATCCACATTTCAAATGGAAATCGCGGGGCAAATGGGGTGACGCAGAGGAATTCTGGGTTTTCCGCCACGATGCGATCGCCGTCAGCCAGGTCCTGTCGGACAATATCGCAATAGATGCAGCGTTCTTTCTGTTCATAATGAGCCCGACAGCCCTCGATCTCTTCCTGGACGCTGGTGGGGATGATTGGCAGGGCGATGAGTTGTGAATGGCTGTGCTCCAGTGTGGCGCCGGCTGACGCGCCGTGGTTCTTGAAAATCAAGATGTATCGGAACCGCACGTCTTTCTTCAGATCGATCATGCGATCGCGATAGGCCCACAGCACGTCCTCGATTCGTTTTGTCGGCATGTCGGCCAGGCTATCGGTGTGGGTCGGGGTCTCGATGATGACTTCGTGCGCGCCGATCCCATTCATGCGATCGTAGAGGCCGAGGCCTTGGCGGTCGAGGTCGCCTTCAACCTGGAGCGCGGGGAACTTGTTCGGCACGACACGCACGGTCCAGTTCGGGCCGTTAGGCGCCACCGGCTGAGGCCGGTAAGCCATGATTTCTTTCGGCGTCAGCCGCTCTTGCCCCGGGCAAAATGGGCAGAGGGTTGCGGCCAATGGCCGGGCGGCTTGAACAGGAATGAAGTCGTGAGGCCGGGCGCTCCGTTCCGTCGAAATAATGACCCACCGACCGACAATTGGATCACGTCTCAAATCGGGCATTTCTTCCTCCAAACTGGTAAGGGGTGAAGGGTTAGGGGTGAGGAGATCGGACCCTCGTCGTACTGTGGACGAGGAATCTGTTTTCTACCCCTAACTTCTTACCCTTGACTCCTCACTGTTCACTAGACTCGCCATAGGTTCGCTTCGAACTCCGGACCTGGCACGATGAGGGTCGCAGGTTTGTGGTGCGGGTAGCGTGCGACTTCCAAGCCATGTTCCAACACCAGAATGGTCACGCGGAATTCCTGCCCGGCTGTGAGTTGTAAGTCTTTGAATGGCACAGCCAGTTCGATAATCTTCCCATGACAGATCGATTGATAAGGGCCGATCTCCTGCCAGGATCCACTGGCGATTTTCTGCGAGAGCAGAAACTGGTCCGGCCCTGAGGACGCAAGGGGGAACGACAGGCGATAGAGCTGTTCGTGCGTCTGCAGCTGCAGCTCAACCGTCAGCCCTGCCTGCCGCGTCTGCGATTGCTCGTCCGGATCGAGCCGAAGATACAACTGGTCAAGGCTCCAGCCGAACTGGATATCGGTCAGCACCTCTTCGGCTTTCCACATCGCGCCCAGTGGCGGCTGAGTCGTGATTCTGCCTGCTCCGCGCCATTCGAAAAAGTCGGTGACGAGTCCATCGATAGAGGGGGTCTGCAAGGCGAGGGGCGAGGTGATGAGGTCTGCATCCGGTATGCTGCGGGGACGACAGATCGCCTGATTTAATAGCTCCGGTGGAGTCAGTCCCGCGATTGTCCAGACATTTCGAAGATGCGTTCGAAAGAGGCGATCGAACTCCTCCTTATAGTCGGTATCGAAGTCGTCCCCATACCACCAGAACCAATCGCTGCCTTCGGCGGCATAGAGCTCATCCCAGGCGGCTTGCGCGCGTTCCGAGGGGAGCGTGGCAGCGATTTCGGCGAGACGGGATCGCGTATGACTCACCAGATCCCAGCCCTGATTGTCTTCCTGGTGGCCGATCCAGATCTTATAGTCCTGATTGATCCAGGAGCCTGAGTGAAGGTGGCTGACTCGCTGCGTGGCCGGCGCGGCTTCGAGCGCGTCGGAGATCGTCGCGGTGGTGGCGCGAATGCCGTTGTCATCGAGCGCGCCGGTCGAGCAGGCCTTGTAGAGGAGTGAGAGAAATTGTTCGCCCCCCTCGTGGTAATGTTCCCATGGATTTTCCCCGTCGAGGACAATCGCGATAGTGGTCTGTTCCTGCGGCGCGTCATGAATGATCTGGCGCAGCCGGCGAAGGACATCCTCGGCGGCTCTATCAGGCGTGGTCTTGTGGTAGACGAACCCAAAGGCATCTGAGATCTCCCGATCGCGAAACAGGATCGTGACGTCTTGGCCCTCCGGCCCGACCCGGTAGGGCTGATATAGATCTCGGTGGCGTTGCCACGGTTGCTGGGCCGCCTCGAGCGAGCGAGCGAGGATGCCTTCGTCAGTTGCCAGCCAGCGCAGTCCGACCTTCGGCAACATTGGAATGAGCTCTGGACAGACAGAGCCCTCCGAAGGCCAGAGGCCCACGGGCGCCCGGCCGAACGTGGCGGTGTGAAATTCGACGGCGCGTTGCAGTTGGGCCTCCGCATCGTCCGGCGCACGG
>JAYTTD010000072.1:0-1811 GCA_043745235.1 Nitrospira sp.
CGCGACTCAATCTTGGTCATGCTCAGGCCATGAGAGGCAAACGGTCTGAGAAGATCATACAAGGCGCCGACTTTGTCTTTCACCGAGAGCATGAGTGAGGTCTTATCTTTCCCTGTACGCTCGGGCGGCTTTTGGGACAGGATGAGAAAACGGGTCATGTTGTTCACATTATCTTCAATGCGGGCCTTGATGACCTTTAACCCATACATCTGAGCCGCTAACTCCGAAGCAATGGCGGCAACAGAGGAATTTTCCACACACTGCTCCGCAGCGCGGGCCGTACTCGCCACCTCCGACACAGGCACATGAGGAAAGTTCGTCTCCAACCATTGTCTGCATTGGGCAATAGCATGGGGGTGCGAGTGTATGCGTTGCACCTCCTCCATGACGCCGGACTTCGACATTAAATGATGGGACACCTCCTGAAGGACTTCGCCGTAGATGAGCAGATTGGAATCAATGAACATATCGAGCGTGTGATTGACCACACCTTCCGTCGTATTCTCAATCGGGACTACGCCAAAATTCGCTCGCCCCCGTTCGACCTCACTGAAGACGTCCTTGATGCTATTCACCGGAATGTACTGGGGAGCCGAACCGAACTTCTGCAAGGAGGCCATGTGAGTAAACGTCGCTCTAGGGCCCAGATAGGCCACCTTCTGAGGGCCCTCCAGGGAGAGGGAAGCGGACATAATTTCTCGATAGACCGACCGAATGGCCTCGGAGGGAAATGGTCCAGCATTCTGTTGAGTCAGACGCGCGATAATCGCCGCCTCACGAGCCGGGGTGTGGAGATTAGCCTCCGCATCCCGCTGTTTCTTGAGCTTGCCGATCTCAATGACGCTTTGGGACCGCTCGTTCAGCAGACGTAGAATCTCATCATCGATACGATCGATCTTTTCCCGATGCTCGGAAAAATCACCGGACATAGCAAACCCTCTCTTCCCAGCCCAAGAAGGCGGGCATCCGTCCGTCGGCTGGAATGGCACAAGCTAAGTGAGTGATGATACAAGAACTCTTCCTGGCAAAGCAAGAAGACCCTCAACCTTTCACGAGCTTGCGGGCAATCCTACCCGGTCAAGTGTACGACCAGAACGGATCCTGCCTAGCTGGATGCATCATGAAAAGAGGAGAGAACTTGGCCGTTTGAAATGATCGAAGGCCAGCTTTGTGGCTTGGCGGCCACGGCCGGTTCGTTCGAGGAAGCCGGCCTGAATCAGATACGGTTCGTGGACATCTTCAAGGGTGCCCCGGTCTTCCTGCACTGCGGCCGCCAGGGATTCCACCCCGACCGGTCCTCCAGCGAATTTGTCGATGATCGCCAGAAGAATTTGGCGATCCATCTCATCAAATCCCGCCGTATCGATCCCCAGCCACGCAAGCGCATCCTGAGCCACCGTCCGGGTGACTTGTCCCGCCGCTTTGACCTGCGCATAGTCGCGCACCCGCTTGATAAGCCGATTCACGATGCGTGGGGTTCCTCGAGCACGGCCGGCAATTTCCCTCGCTCCCTCGGGGTCGATGGGGATCCCAAGCACGCCTGCCGAACGTGTCACGATGGTCTGCAGCTCCGCTGGAGAATAGAACTCCAGGCGGTGGACGAGGCCAAATCGATCCCGGAGCGGAGAGGTCAAGGCGCCGGCTCTCGTCGTGGCCCCGACGAGCGTAAACTGAGGGAGATCCAATTTCACCGTTCTGGCTGCAGGCCCCTGGCCGATCACGAGATCGAGCTGAAAGTCCTCCATCGCTGGATAGAGCGCCTCTTCGACAGAGGCAGGGAGTCGGTGAATCTCGTCGATGAACAGGACATC
>JAYTTD010000073.1:0-24775 GCA_043745235.1 Nitrospira sp.
GCGCGACCAGCCCCCGCAACACTGAAATAGAGCCCGCCTGGAGATATAGGCGGAAATTGGGAAATGCGGGTGAATTAGGTGCCGGACCTTCCCAGGTGCTTGTAAACCCATCGCACCCACACCGGCTGCCAGACAGGCGAGAGGCACACCGACGATGACGATAGTTAGAATCGACTGAGCAACGCAAGTGACTAAAATGAAAGATGAAATTGTCGCCTCCTGATCACCTTCAATCCACAACTCATGACATAACGCAAAGATGAGAGTTGGGGGGATAAGCTAAGGCTTCGCGAATGTGCGAAGCGCGAGGGCCTTGACAGGCTTTTTTCTGGCATGCTATTCATTCTTCCCGATCAGGATTTATCTGTAGGATTAATCTGACAGGGGAACAACGACGTTTCCCACGGGCCTCAAATAGTAGAGTACGGCGATGGACAATGGCGTCCTCCGGTCCCAGCGGACTTGAGGACGTTTTTTATGGCACATTCAAATTGGCTGAACGTGAACAGTCCCCGCAGCTTGGTCTACTCCGCCGAAGCGCTGCGAAGGCCGGGCCGCGTGGAGCTTCCTTCGCGATGGTGCGATGAACCGAATGGCGAGGAGAAATTGAGAAGTGGCCATACCTGAGCAAATGTCCACTGCCTTCAACTCGATCAGGAGCTTCTCGCCGGAAGATGCAACCAAGATCAGAAAAAGATCCTTGTGCTGAGAATCAAATCAGATTCAGCCAGAATCGTTTTAGATTCAGACAGAATGCCTGGTCGAACCACCCACTGTGCAGAAGAGGAGTACTGCGCACCTGCAAACCGTCGTTCCAATCCTATCGTTTAGAGTTTATGTCAATCCTTCGTCAACACGACAACCCTCTGGCCTACAACTTGCTGATGTGTGGGTCAGAACTACAACAGAGGGAGCCAAATCGAACGGCTAATCCGAAATAAATAAGTAGGTGCACGCTCACAAACCGCGTGCACTCTGTTAGCTAGCCAATACGGAAATAATTGGAGGGGACATGTCGACCATCACGGCAGGAGATACAACCAGGCCGATCAATGGACTAAAGCCGTCACCTCGCCTCCAGCAACAAGCCGGTACCGGCATCATTCTCTTCAGTAGCACGGGTCATTTACTGTTCATGAACAGCGAAGCCCGGGCATTGATCCAACAACTACAACCTGTCTCAACCAGCGAAAACGGCACCTGCCTCATCCCCGAAGTAATCCATACCGTAGTCAGCAGCCTTGTCCATCGCCTGATGCACTGCGATCATCCCAAGGACCTCGAATCCTTCCAAGTAGAACGGCTGTATGTTGCCTCCGGTCAGCAGCTCCTCCTTCGCGGACTCTGTATTCCCGATGAACCCCTCGCACGAAACAGCAGATTCCTTGTCATCGTGGAAAAACTGAATCAGTACAAGCTGGAATGCACAGACACCAACATCCAGCAACTCTATCACCTGACCGAACGTGAACAAATGGTCATCATTTACCTCAAGGTCGGATTTACCAACAAGGAAATCGCCGGACGAATGAATCTAAGCGAATACACCGTCAAAGAACATCTGAAGAGGATTATGCATAAAACAAAAACCACAACCCGCACAGGCCTCGTGGGCCGCATGATCTTCCCGACACCTCAAGGACCATCCCACGCGTCCTTTCTGGAACGATAGCGATCGAACATTCTTAGCCGCACCGCGCACATTGAAATCGGCCAATCAAGATGTTCGAAAAGGCCAGACTTCGCACCCGCCCAACCCCGGCAGGTGTTTGGACCCGCCCGCCCTGAATCTGCTAAGACAGCGTCTTTGGCCAGTGACGCGCCTTGTCCCATACAAGGCCGCAGCTCTATGGCTGACCCTCGTGTCACGTTTCACGCCACACGTTTCACGGCTGCTGCGTGCGCATCATGGCAAGGAAGGTAGGGGATGACGACGGCAGGCTATGTTACTGGCTTCATTGGTGCCGGGCTCACACTGGCGAGCTACACGATGAAGAGCATGATGCCGCTGCGCCTGGTGGCGCTGGCAGCAAGCGTCTTTTTTTTGGCCTACGGATGGATTGAGGCAGCGCTGCCCACGTTGGCGCTGAACATCGCCCTGATCCTGATCAACAGCAAGAAGGCCTGGGAGATACGCACGCTGGTCCGCGCGATTGAGCAGGCAAAAGCCGACACGCCGATCGCTGAATGGCTGCTGCCGCACATGACGTACCGCCAGGCCATGGCCGGGCAGACTCTGTGGAAGAAGGGCGATGTGGCCACCGAGATGATCTATCTCGACTCTGGCACACTGCGCCTGGTCGAGCACCAGGAGCAACTGGCCCCTGGCTCGCTGATCGGCGAGATCGGCCTGTTATCACCAGACAACCGACGCACACTGACGGTCGACTGCGCGACCGATTGCACGCTGTACAGCCTCACGACCGAGGCCATGGTGCAGTTGTACTATCAGAATCCCAAGCTCGGCTTCCACATCATGCGATTGATCGTCGCGCGCCTGACGCGCGACGCCGAAAAGGCGCGCCAAATTCCAAACCCCGAAAACAAATAACCTGACACGCCCTCCCCTTCAACCTTAGCCTCAACCTTCTTCTCAACGTGCTGCGCTTGAGGAACGCGCCAGTCTCTCTTCGACCGCCCGTGTCAAGGTTTCTGTGGCCTTGGCATCCGACAATCCCGCGGACTGAGGGCTGTGGGCCAATTCAGATGTGGTCGCTTCACGCAGCCGTTCCTGCTCTTGCTGAGACCTCACCTGTTTCCATCCCTTACGCTCGATGCATTGGTTCATCTCTTCGAAGACCTGGTTCGGATAATCCGGATGCGCTGTGGGATTCTTGCGATAGGCCAGCGCAGCAGGACTCTGATCGATTTCCATCACGCAGGCCTCACGATCCTTCAGCAAGCTATTGGGACTGCCGGCATTTTCAAACATCGGCTCGCCGCATGCGGCCAGCAAGACCACCATAAACATGATGCTGATTATCCTACTCAGATCTAACCGACTGCGGAAAAACTCTGTACGCGCGAAACTGGCGGGATCTGAAGTTCTGAGTTCTGAATTCTGAATTCTGAGTTCTGAGTTTTCTGACCTTCGGACTTCAGCATTCGGCCTTCGAGTCGCGCGTTTCTCGCGTGTCTCGCCCATCGTGCGCTTGTGGCACGCGAGCGGCATTGGTGAATAGCGCTTAATCATGGGAGAAGGCCCTTGCATGTATCCCTATGTCAGCCTACCCTGTACAACATAAGTGTGATCTCCGAACCATAGGGGGTCATACGCATCCCCCCAGTCGGCAGGACTAAGTTCTCTATATGGGAATGCCGAGAAAACCACAATCCCTGCAAATAGGGGTCCCCTCAAGTGAGGGGATTCACATTCCTCTTCAATCCGCTTACTATCGATCGTGCTTGGTCTATTCATTGCATGCTTCTAAGGGCTAGCAACGGTATCAGAAAACAGGAGGTACTCCATGAAACGAACAACCGTCCCGAGGTGGGGGTTCATCATCGGTGTTCTCATCAGCCTGCCCCTTGTGGTGAGCGCGGAGGACAATCCAACCGCGCCCGCATCGTTGGCGAAGGAAGTCAAAGAACAGAAAGCGCAGACCGGACAGGTTATGAAAACTGTCCTTTATCAGCCTCCTCGCGGTCTCGGCGCCCCTTCAGCCGGGCGCAGGGTGGGCGGAGGAACGCGAGGGACAAACAAGTCCATCCCGATTCTGTCAGTGCTTGCACCGGGTCATACCGGCTTAACCGTACGTGAACAACCGGATCTCTATTGGTTTGCCTCCGACGTCGTGACCAACCCCGTAGAATTGACCCTGACACTTGAGAAAGGCGATACCCCTTTATTGGAAAGGCGATTGCCGGTTCCCATACATGCCGGAGTACAGCGGGTGCGCCTCTCAGACTATGGAATAAAACTGATTCCCGGTGAGCACTACAACTGGTCGATCGCCCTCGTCCTCGACCCTAAGCGTCGTTCCAAAGATGTCATCGCGGTGGGGGCCATTGAGCGAGTCGAACGAGCCGGTCTAGATCAAGCAGCCCTTGCAGCTGGTCCCACGACCGATAGCTTTTATCGATTCGCGGCTGATGGGCTGTGGTATGACGCCGTGATGACCATTTCTGAATTGATCGAATCGGCGCCGACCGATCCGGCTTTGCGAAAACAACGGGCCGAGTTGCTCGATCAGGTCAACTTATCCGAGGTCGGAAACTTTGACCTCACGATGCAGGATAGAAAGGTCGGGTAAGGACCGGAAGAGACGATCATCGCGCAGGAGCCGGACGAGACTACTGCTGAGGAGCTATCACCTCCTGCGCGTGATCGATGACTCTGTAGACCATAAGGGTTTGTTCTTTGCCTTTGACACTGACTTCCCCAATCCGATCGAGCACGAAGCGATTACCAAGGTAACGCTTCGTGCCCTCGTCGATCAAGATCCGGCATAATCGCCGACCCGGTGTTTCCTGAACGATATCCCGATCCATGCTTTCTAATCTCGCCGCCGTATTCACCGCATCACCGACCGTCGTGTATTTGAGTCGCTCCGACGTACCGACACTCCCGGCAACAACCAGTCCAGTGTGAATGCCAATCCGCATCCCAATCGTCGCGAGCCCCTCCTGTTCATGTCGCATGTTGAGCCGATGCATCTGCTGTTCCATAGCGAGAGCACACGTCACGGCATTCACCGCATCCTGGGCGATCTCCTCCTCCGAGGTCCGTGGCAGTGGCACACCAAAGTTTGCTTTGATCGCATCCCCCGCGTAATCATCGATGACACCTCTGTGTTTGATCACCAACCCCGCCATGACATCCAGATACGCATTGACCCAGTGCATCAGAGCCTCAGGAGTCATTTTTTCTGACGCCGCCGTATAACCCTTAAAGTCTGAGAAAAAGACCGTCGCGGTTAATTGTTGGGGCCGGGGGCGCCCATCTTGCAAAAACTGCTCACGCTGTCGCCAGACTGCTTCAGCCACTTCCCCGGATACGTGTTTGGAAAATAGATGCATCAGAAGGGCGCGCTCCTTCCGCTCCCGGCTCAACACCGAAGCTGTGACGACGGACACAGCCAGAAACCAAGCCAGGGATGGTGGCACGAGCGGGACCCACCATCCCTGAACAAAGGCCACAACCACGATGATGCCAAGGATGAACAGCCCGCCCGCTGCACCCAGCGCAAGCCGCCACGGAGAACGCGTCCACACACCAAGTCCGGCACCGAACACACCCCACAGGATAGTCCACAGCCACTCCTGCGATTCGCTGGGGGTGGCAATTGGGCGGCGCCCTTCCATAGCAACTCCGAGTAACTGACTGATGACATGTGCGTGAACAGCGACCCCGGGAATCATACGGCCGGTGTCATTCCCGGAACTGAACGGTGTATGGAACAGATCGGGCACACTCTCGGCCGTCACACCAAACAAGACAATCTTGTTCCTAATCGCCTCGGGATTGACCTGACCAGTGAGCAAGGCGGTCAGTGAAAACGAGGGTGGCGGATTTTGCCCACGGTGAAAGTCCAACAGAATCTGATACCCGCCGGCGTCAGCGCCGACATATCCACCGTCATAAGGCCCAAACCGCCGCAGTGTCGTGGGTCCCAGGCGAAGCTGCTCAGGATCTTCAGGGTCAGGCTGCGGACCAATCCCCTCTTCGGCAAGAAACAGCATCGCCAGCCGAATCGCAAAGCCATAAACCGTTTGATCACCCACCTCCTGGAAGAGCAAACCACGACGAACAATGCCGTCTGAATCGATCAGAATATCATTGAACGCGACTTGCTCGGTCCCGGCCAACACCGGAGGAGGAGGAATACCGGCCACCGTGCCGCCACCGAGCTTCGTCACGGTAATGATCTGGGGATGTTCGACCAAAACCCTGTTCAGATCTGTGTGACCGGGATCCACAGGAATATCACGGTAGATATCAATCCCGATCGCACGTGGCTGGAATTGCACAAGCCGTTCCAACGCCTGGGCCAAGATCGCATCGGTGATCGGCCACCGTCCTTGATTCAGAATATCCTGCTCGGTGACCGTAATCAGAACAATGCGGGGATCAGGCCCCTCTGACCCCCCACGGGATTGGATCAGCCAGTCATAGACTGTGAGTTCAAGAGGCTCAAGAATTGCGGTGCTGCGGATGCCGAGAACGGAGAGCCCGATCACGACTCCCGCAAGCAGACTGACGGCAACAAGCGATTGGCCCAGCTTCAGGAGAGTGCTCACGGCCAAAGCATAGACTACAGCCAATTATTGAGCAACAAGAACGCCGCCCAATAGGCGGGATGATTGTACTCCGGATGTTCGAGAAATTTGATTTGTGCGCGCTGAAGAGCCATCGCCGTGGACGCCACGGAATCGTCATGCAGTTGTTGATAGAACTCGGTGACCAAGGCAGAAGACGCCTGGTCATCGAGGAACCACAGCGAAGCCAACGCGCTCCGTGCCCCTGCCTTGATCGCCACACCGGCCAACCCGAGCGCGGCCCGGTCGTCCCCCGCGGCTGTCTCGCAAGCGCTCAGGGTGATAAGGGCCAACGGATCTTTTCGAAAACGAAGCAGGCCCACGGACTCTGCCAGCCGATCCATTGTCATCTTGCCATCGTAGGCAAGCAGGAACGTATCTTTGCCTGCGCTTTGGAACTGCCCATGAGAGGCGATATGCAGAACCGAGTAGGGCTGTGTTTTGAGTTCTTGCTCCACACGAGACATCTGAAAATCCTTGTTCAAGAGCACAGTACCCCCGAACAATTGCTGGATGGTCTCCAGCTCGCGCGAGACATGGGGCAACGCCGGAAAATCCTGCACCGCTTCGGTGATGCCCACAGAGAGCACCTTGATGCCTTTACGATCCAGGGGCCGCGGATCCGCGAGGGTCACGCCTGGGGTGGTCGCCACAGCATATTTCTTGATGAGAAATTGCGTGCCGTCATGCAGCGCGGCCAATGGGATGGTCCGAAGCGCACCGTCGGGCACAATCACCAGCGTGTCGATCCCAGCGCCTGCCCACAGCGGCTCGATCGGCTGGATCAGCCACCCATATAATTTCTTGGCATGGGAAAGATATTCCCGAGTAGTGCGTTTCTCCAAGAAGTTCCGAAAGGCACGAATTTCCTCCGTCAAGGCCTCTTCACCGACCGGAACCGTTGTTCTCACCATCCCGGAAGGGAGGCTCACGAGGAGTTCCAGACGATCCGGCAACATAATGGGATAGATGATGGCTGCAGTTTTTGAGACAACCTCCAGACCGGTAACGCGGGACCGCGCAGCCTGTACGCAGTCATCCTGAAAGTAGTCCTGCAACTCCGCCACCTTGAACAGTTCAACCGTGTCGCGAGCCTCGCGTAAAATAGCCTCGCGATGCTGGGGGTCGGCATCCCCTTCAGAACCCCGAAGCAGAAGATCCGCCAGCTCAAAATACACGGCTCCAACCGTCTCACGAAAGGAGGCGCCCGCCTGGTCTTCAGCTGCAGCGGCGGAAACTTCCGGGCGGATAGACTGGACCACAACGATCGCCTGCCGATAGGCGGCGATCGCATCCCCGGGCCGTCCGAGGCCTTTCAAGAGTCGGCCCGCCTGCCAATGCCACCGGTAGAGCGCTTCGGACGCGGCGGCTTGCCGGCCCATCAGAATCGCCTGTTGCGTCACATCAAGCGCTTCCCCATACCGACGCTCCTCCTCATAGAGCTTGCCCAAATGACCCCACGCGTAGGACGAGGCCCGATGGTCGCCAAGTCGATCGGCTGTTTTAGCCGCGTCATGAAACGCCTGATAGGCCGCGAGCGTAAGGTCTGTCTTCAACGCAACGAGGGAAGCGCGCAGCTTGGCATAGGTCGACCCAACCGTGATGAACGCGTTGGCCTGTTCGTGCGAAGGCTCAAGCCCGCGTAACATGCCGGCGGCCTGGTCGAGCTTCGTCTTGCTGTCACGATACTGGTGCAGAGACACAGACACGCGGGCGGCATTGATCAGGGCAGTGGCCGCCAGAGGCTGAACCTGGGCGGCTTGAGCCATTGTGAAACTTTCGGTGTAGGAAGCCAGCGCGTCGGCAAACTTTCCCTGCGAAGCAGCTAGATTCCCCAGATCGTTCACGATAGCGGCAGCGGGCTCAGCCAGGGTCAGAGTCCTGGCACGCTGGAACGCTTCCAAGAGAGACTGCTCAGCCTCTGCGTACTGCCCGGCAGCCTGATACAGGCTACCCGTCCTCCAAAAAATCCGCATCGGCAAGAGAGAATCGTCAGTATCGGCGACGAGGGCCTTGGCTCGATCAAGCTGAATCGCCGCCGTCCGATAACGGCCCAGCGACTGGTAGGCCTCGGACAGACGAATCAACGCGTCGATCTGCTCCCGACGCGCGGAAGACCGCTCGTAGACCGCCGCCGCTTGTGTCCAACGCTCGACCGCCTGCTCGAAATCGCCACGCTGGTACGCGTGACTGCCGTCCGTCATCAGCTGATCGACCGGAGGCGCCTCCTGCGCATAGATGTTCGCACTAAGTCCCACACAGAGACAGAGGGAAAGGCTCACGAGAATAGCGCGTGTCATGACGAGGCTCCTTCTTATGCGCGCGACTGGCGAGATTTGAAGTTCTGGGTTCTGAGTTCTGGGTTCTGAGTTTTCGGAGATTCGAACCGTCGCGCGTTTCGCGCGTTTCTCGCCTATCTTGCCAGTCTTTAACTCAGAACTCAGCACTGGCTTCCTCCCGCCCGTCTCGGCCATTTCAAATTCCTAATTCCTAATTCCTAACTCAGAACTCAGAACTGGCTTCACTCCACCCGTCTCCCCAGTCACGCTTTTCTCGCAAGTCTCGCGAATCTCGCACATTAAAACACCTCGACCACCAACTGCAGATGAACACCGGAATCCTGCAGATTGGTGTGGGGATTCCTCACGTGATTCAGACGCTGGCCCCAGTACACCTCGAAGCGACTTCCTTGCCAGAGATTCAAGATCGCGCCGACTCCCGCGCTTGCCAACCACTCCGGAGAAGGTGTCGTCACGGTGGTATTCCAGGCCCGGCCATAATCGAAAAATGGCACCAGGTACAGGAATTCTTTCCCGATCGCCGACGTGTACAGCGGAATACGAGCCTCCAGAGATCCCAGAAAAACGTTGTCCCGAAGCAGGGTGAACTCCCGATAGCCTCTCACGCTGTAGCGCCCGCCCACTGCCATTTCCTCGATGGCAAACAAATGCTTATTGCTCAGCTGCAAATCCGCTCGCGCGAGCAATTGGATGTTGGTGGGGTTCAACCGCCTGACCAATTGCATCTGGCCTAACCAGGAAAAGAATTCTCCGGTGGCCTGGTCGGGTCCACTGTTGACCGTCGCCCCCAGAATGGGAAGACCGAAACTCATCCGGGACAGAGCCGAGACGACCTGGTCCGGCATCCGATGCACATACTCCTGCGAGAAACGCAGCGCCGACACCCGTGAGACTCCGTTCGTGGCTCCACTCTGAAATTCAAACGGATCCCCCAGGAGAGACGTCTTGAACGATTGCGCCTGGCCCGTCAAGGCGAGGGCGAATTCCTGAGACGGCGTGCGGAAGACGGGCTGCCTGAGGGTCAACCCGATCGACTCGGACTTGCCGGTGATGTCCAGCGGCTTGAAACTGCTCTCAATAGTTGAGAACACGAGCCGCCGGTAGTCGACGGCGACGGTCGTGTCGTATGGGGTCACGGGAACGACATAGCTCACATTCAAGTTCGGACTGATCCCGCTGCCATGCGCATTGCTATCGGTGCCGAACGATTGACCGTACTTGACCCTGAGCGCGTCGCCGAACCCCAACAGGTTTTCATCTGCGATGGTCCCCATGACCTGATTGGAACCAGCCGCCGGCGACGTGAAATTGTTGTATTCCAACCAAGCCTTGATCGGCCGGCGCTCGGCCACCCGAACGTTCAACACACTCTCCCCGCGCATCTCGCCCGGTTTCAATTCTGCGTTGATCCGTTCAATGCGCCGGTCGGTTTGATAGCGCTGCAACCGCTGCTGGAGCGCAGGCACGTTAACCGGTGGACCGGCATCGAGCTGGAGCCGGCTGGTGAAATAGCTGGACCGAAACCAGTAATTGCCATCCACGTCGATCCGGCTCAATTTTCCTTCAACGATCTGGATCGTGAGCACTCCGTCCGCGATCGCTTGATCCGGCACCAGGGCGCCGGACGTGCCGTAGCCATGTTTGACGTAGAGCACCGTCAAGGCCACGCGCAGCGCTTCGATGTCTTCCGACGCGATCTCCCGATTGCGGTAGGGATCCGTGACCTGGGCCAATGTTTCCGCCGAGAAGACCGTGCTCCCCAGAACCCGGATCTCTCGGGCCACCACCGTCAGCGTCGGGAGCGGCCCGCGCCGTTCCGGAACGGGAGCGGGGGGTAAAATACTGGGCAGGGGCGGCTCGGGTGTCGGGAGTTCCTTAGGCAGCGGAGTGGGAGCAGGCGCGAGCGGCGATGAGAAGGGATCTTGCGCCCACCCGACGCCGGATAGAATCGGCATCATGAGGACAACCAACACCGCAACGACCAATCTCACAGGCAAGTTCCTCAACAACCTCGAACGCTCTCGCGTGCGAAACGTACGCGAACCGAAGTTCTGGGTTCTGGGTTCTGAGTTTTCTGAGCTTCGAATCTCGAACCGTCGTTCACGAGATACGGTTCTGCCGAGATACGCTTCACGCTTCACGCTTCACGGGCGTCACCGATTGCACCCGTTTCCGAGCTTCGCCAGTTGGAGAGGCTTGGCATCGTACTCCGGGAATGAGCGCTCGACAGCCGAGCGTAGCGCCTGCGGAGGCTGGCCCGACAAGACCGGCCCACCAAGCTCCGTCAGGAACGAGGGACTGGCCAAGAACCCGCCAGGCTCAACCGGCAGCCCTTCACGCGCGGCGACCACGAAGGTGCTGAACGTGCCGTCGGCAACCCGAGCCGCGCACTGTTGGGCCAGCAGAGCGGCTGCGCTGGAGAAGTCCTGGGACAGAACCACCAGCTCTCCACTGACGTTCTGCACCGGCGACTGAATGTTGACCGTGCCGCTGATGCCGAGTTGAGACGAGGCGTCCACCAGGCTATTCGGGTCCTGGAGAAACACATTCGAGATGATGTTGATATTCCCGCCCGTGCCGGCAAAGGCCTGTGCGAAAAGAAAACTGCTGTTTTGCAGGATCACAAAGTTGGGATCGATGGTGATGTCGCCGCCGGAGGTGTCCGTTCCACTCCCCGCTACGGAAGTGACGATTTGGCTGTTGGTCAGCCGGAACAGCTCCGGCGTGTTGATCGTGATTCGACCACCGCTGGCCAGACTGGCTTCCGTCGTCACCGAGCTGTTCTGCATGATGAAGTTCGAGGCGCTGTTGATCCTGATGTTGCCTGCATTGCCTGCGCCATCATCTGAAAAGGGCGCGTTGCTGTTGGCGGAGATCACGGTGCCGTTGGAAAGCGCGACGCCTTGAGCATCGATCAGGATATCCCCGCCCTTTGCGTTCTCGGCCGAAGTGGACACCGTGCCGGCATTGCTCATGAAGTTGCCGGTGGCGGCAATCGTGACGCTGCCTGCGTCACCCGCTCCCGACAGCGTCCCCGTGCTGTTACTGGAGACGGTACTGCCATTCGTCAAATTCACGGTCCCGACATTGGCGGTGATGCCACCGGCATTCCCGCTCCCGCTCGTGCTCGTAGTAATGCTGGCATCGTCCGCGTTCAGCGTGGGCGTCGTGAGGAGGACCTGACCGGCATCGCCCGTCCCGGAACTTGCGGCAGACACGCTAGCCCCACTGGACATCGTCATCTGTCCGGCTCGCACATTGAGGTTGCCGCCGATACCGCTCGCTTCACTATCGGTGAACAGGCCGCTGCCGAAACCTGTGAGAGCCACAGGACCGGTAGCATTCACCGTCAATGTTCCGCCCTGACCTGAGCCGCGGGTGGTGGCCGACATCGTCGCGCCGTTCTGGACAGTGACCGTGCCGGCGTCGATCGTCACATTGCCGCCTTTGCCAGATGCTTCGCCAACACCTGGCACGGTCGGGGCAGTCGGATTGGCCACCGCGATCGTGGATTGTACGAACCCACCGTCGGGAATGGGGCTAGACGCGCCAGTCGATTGGAATGTCTGCTGGCCGATCTGAAGCGTCCAATTCTGCAACGAGCCAACATTGCCGGTTGCCTTATCCTGCACGTTCAACGTCCAGTTGCCTGCTGTAAGTTCGTTGATGATTTGGCCCAGCGGTTCGCGCGGCTTGAACGTGCCGGTGAAGGGGGCCGTGCCGGAGGTAATCGGCTTCGTTGCTTGATCGTTGAACTTCGTATCGGTGAAGTTGTCCCCCGTCCCGCCGACGCGCGAGAGGAGTGCCACGCGGGTTCCGGTCGGGGTGTCGAGTTGGACGACGAGATCCCCATCGTTGGAATGGAGGATATTAATCGTGATGGTCAGATCGGCGAAGGGCCGCAGGGTATCGGCCGTGATGCCGGTGCCGGGTCCATCCAGCACAATCTGACCAGCCTGGATCGTGATCGTGCCGCCATTACCAGAGCCGCTGGTGCTCGTCGTGATGGTGCCGGCTGATTGCAGCAGCAGTTGATCCAGCGTAGTCAGTGTGACGTTGCCGGCATCGCCTCTGCCACCGGTGGCGGCAGTCACACTCGCGCCTTCACGAACCGTGATGTTCTTCGCCACCAATGTAATGTTGCCTCCGTTGCCGTCACCGCGTGTCGCATCGGATTTCAGGCGCGTACTGGACCCGACGATGGTGATGTTCTCGGCGGTCGTGATCGAGACGCTGCCGCCGGCCCCGCCGCTGGTCGTGCTGCTATCAATTTGCGCGCCGCCACTCAGAAGAAGATTGTTCGTCGTGATGCCGATATTGCCGGCATTGCCTGCCGTCGCAGTCTGACCGCCGCCTCCACTTCCTGAACCGCCTCCGCCACTCCCACCTCCGGAGCTACCTCCACTGGAGCTCCCCCCGCTGCCAGAGCCGCCACTTCCACCTCCAGTCCCAGCGCCTGCCGTCCCGCCGCTCGTTTGCGTTTTCGCAAAGATCCCGCTGCGACTCGATCCATTGCTGCTCAGTCCCGTGACCGAGACTGTGCCGGTGTTCGTGATCACGATGTCACCCGCGTCGCCGACTCCGGTGGTGCTGGCTTCAATCCTTGCGCCGCCAGTGACGCTGAGGTTGTCGCTGTTGATCGCAATACTGCCGGCTTTACCCGTTCCGGATGTTTCCGCCGTGAGTAAGGCGAGACCATCCAGTTGAAGTTGACCAGCACGGATCTGAATTTCTCCTCCAGCCCCAGTCCCTTCTGTATTCGTCAACAGGGAACTGTCGGTGAGGGTCACGGACATGGCCGCAGTACCAGGGCCGCCTTGCCCCTGGATGGTCACGATCCCAGCGTTACCGCTAGCAGTAGCCGCACTGTTACTCGAGACCTCGGCATTGCTGGTCAAGGTGAGCGTGCCGACATTCATTGATACATCGCCGGCTCTGCCCGTCCCGGTGGTGCTGCTGTTCACCGTCGCCCCGTTCGCAAGGCTCACACGTCCAACGTTCAGCACCACGTCCCCCCCACGACCGCCGAATACGCTTGCGGTGGCCGTCACAATCGACCCATTGTCCATGTTCAGCTGATCAGCCGTGATGGCCACCGTATCGGCAGATTGAGCGAATGCCTGGCTCGAGATGAAACTTCCGCCGGCAATGCCCACCGAATCCGCGACGATGGTCACCTTCCCTCCCGTCCCATTACTATCCCTGGTACCGGCTTCGATCGAAGCCCTATCCGCCAGGCTCACCGTCTTGGCATACACCTCAATTTTTCCAGGAAGGCCCGAGCCCTCGCTCTCGGAAAGGATTCTACTGACGAAGCCTGAGAGAGAGAGCGCATCCGCCTTGCTTCTGTCCCCATCCAGTCCTTGCACGGTGATCGTGCCGCCTGCTCCTAAGGCTGCGCTATGACTGACGATGCTCGCCTCGTCTGAGAAACTGGCATTCTGGACACTCACCACGATGTCCCCGCCGCGACCAATCCCGTCCGTTCTCGAGTTGAGGGTCGACGCCCCATCCACATTCAGGGATGTGGCCGTAATGGACAGTCCTCCGCCATCCCCGAAACCACCTGAATCGCTCTTGATCTGACTGCCGCCGGACAGCACCACGGAATCAGCCACGCTTCCGCTTCCCGTGATCCCCTGAATGGTCACATGCCCACCAGAACCAGTATCCACCACACCATCACCATTCAGATCCAGATCCTGACCGGTTCCAAAAGTCAACTCGGCAGTCCTGATTGCCGATCCACCTTTGAGCGTCAACGTCCCAACGTTCAGAACGAGATTCCCTCCCACGCTATCCCCCACAAAAGTGTTCGTAAAGACTTCGGACGTGTTGTCTAGCAGTACCTTGTCGGTAGTAATGCTGACATCCCCGCCGCGGCCTAGCCCAAAGAGCGCTTCCGTTTTGATTTGAGCGAACGTGTCGAGCGTGACCAAGTTCGCCGCGGTACCGGGCCCCTCTAGCCCTTGCACCGTCACGTTGCCGCCTATACCGGCGATATCCAGCACACCATCACCATCCAAATCAGTTCCAACGCTGGTGTTTTCGCTCTGAATCACGGCACCATTCGCCATCGACAGAGTCCCAACGTTCGCCGTGATGTTCCCGCCGTGGCCATACCCAGAGGCCTCCGTGGTGGTGGTGATCGCTGAACCATTCAGGCTCAGGTCCCCGACGGTAATCTGCACATCGGCACCAGGCTCTGCTCCCGAGTTTGACGTCACGATAGAACTACCTTGGTTGAGAGAGATCGCGTCGGGCGGAGCGGGGTTCACAGAGGTATCAGAGGTCGTAAGTGTCGCATCGTTCACGGAGAGCACGATCTGCCCATCTTTGATAAAGACGATGCTCGTGCCGCTCCCGATGCTTGAGCCTAGCGCCAGGGAGACGGACCCAAAGGAGGTAAACGATACCGCCGCGGATGCCGGATCCACCGGATTATTCGGAACCGACTGGATCGTCGTCGCATTTGCTAAAGACTCGCCTGGTGGTGCTGCGAACTCTCCGGGCGAGGCAGTGCTGGCCAGGTGAATCCTGCCCATCGGCGCCGAGAGTTGCGCCGGTTGCTGAATGGTTCCGCCTGGAAGTGTGTCGCCTTGGATGGCGACAGTCCCGCCGATGAGCGAGATTGATTGACCTGAGGAAACAGACAGGGCCCTGCCATGGACGGTAATCGCCGCACTCGGATCCGGTGTGGTCAAGAACCCGTAGGCAGCCGGCAGAAATCCGAAGCTGGTCACAGGATCCATGACGAATACACTGGCTGGATCGGCAAAGAAATTTACGCTGTTCAGCCCGTCGAACAAACGAATATACTGAGCGGTGGTGAAACTGACCGACCCGCCCACATTCAACGAGGCGTTGGGCCCAAAGACGATGCCGAACGGATTCACCAGAAACAGATTGGCGCCGGGATAACTTAGGGTATCAATGGTGCCGAAGAGGCTTGAGGGATTCCCCCCTGTCACTCGAGCCAAAATGTTAGAGGTTATTATTGTGGGCGTGGTGTTCAGGAAGTTGGCGGTATCACCAACTCCGACCGTGAAGTCTCCAAAGCTATGAAAGAGGTTGGGACCGTCACCAGGTCTCATTCCTCCGGTAATGTCGTAGACGTTGTCGAGGGGGAGGCTAACAAGAGTGCCAAGATCGCCTTCGCCAGACGTATGTGTGATGGACGTTGTCACTGGCACCTGCGCATCGCTGGCAACAGGCGCAATCAGAAACAGGACGAGCGTCGGAAGGAGCGCCCGCAGGAAGGTCTGACTCGGTGAATCAGCATGGCTAGACCAGCGTGTGCGTTCATCCATAGCTCCCTCTCGTTCGTGACAAGGGAGAGCAGCACCCGCTGCTCTCCCCATGGCTGAGAGAACCGATTCGTGTTCGTACCTGACAGCGCCCGCGGAGTTGTAGACCGACTCTCACGGCGATTGCGCCACGGCCCCGCGACGGAACCGGAGACCCCCCTACGGAGCGGATCTTTTAGCAACATAGCCCATAGTTAAATCGAGATTATTATCGTTGTCATTCCAGCCCCACCCATAGCGATTATCCAAGGCCACGTGGTTCTCACCACCGAAGTTGTTCGGCTCATTGGCCGGACCCGTGAGGGTAGATCCCCAGTTCGAATACCCGAATGTTACGCCGTTGTCATAAAAAACGCTGTTGTCAGTGGCCCACTGCCAATTGCCACCCGGCTCGGGTGATTCACTTGGTTGTTGCCCTGCAGTCCAGTACTCCCAAATGCCAGAAAGAGTGTTGAGGGGAGGCAACAGGGTCTGGATGAAATTCTGTTCGTCTTGCGAAGTGATTGTAGCCAAGTCCCAGCCGGAACCCAGACCTTGGGCAGCCGCTCGTGCGGTAGCCCAATGCTTGTCAGCAGGTAGGGGCATCACAAGGTAATAATTACCCTGGAAGTAACTAGCACCAAGGGGCGGGGTATACTGGTTCGTGAAGGAGCACGAGAGATTCCCACCCGTCGGGACGGTGCCATTACAGGGGTTTCCGGTCACCAGAGCCCAGTTGGTAGGCGGGGCCTGCTCCACCACGCTATACGGGCCACCGGAGTGTACCGGCACTACTAAGGACCCACTCCCTTCGGCTATCGTAAGCTGGACCGTCTTGTTGTCGAGCGGCTCAGCCCCAGAGATATCGAAGTAGAAGTCTACCGGCTGAGGGCAGCCTGATGGGCACTGCAGCTGCTTATTGATCGTGATCGTACCCATCGGATTGCCAATGTCCGTCACACCGGGACAACCCACCGTACATGGAGTCGCGATCGTTGTTACGCCGGCCGCCACCGCAGCCGCATTATCTACAACATCGAATTGGTCGAACTGTATACCGATGACCGAACTGGGAGACGTTTTTCCACCCTTGTGACAGGGGATGGCAGGGGTACTGAGCGGGGGACCCGGAGGGATAAGATTACAGCTCAATGCAATCGTATCGTTACTGTCCGACAACACCAGGCTGTCCGAACCCTTCAACGTGATGGTATAGGTCAGGGTAATCTCCGGTGCGCACACGTTGCTCGCGTTTTTGCAGTTAAACGTCGGATACGTGGTCACCTGATTGAGCGTGAAGGACGTTGAGGTCGCAACGTTCCCGACTTGCAAACTCAGCGGGGTGCGATTGACGGTGGACGGGGATACATTTAACAGAGGGACGTTAATAAGCTGAGGACTACAGGTAGAGAGCGCGCAAAATGTTCCCGTCCCCTTAAATTCCACGTAATCGTACTGCGTATTTAAGGGAGTTCCACCAGCTTGAAAATAGCCGCCGGTCCTCATGGCGAACACATAATACCCAGCAGGGTTGGGTGCCGCGCTGAATGTGTTCGTCATAACTATTTTCAGCACATGAGTTTCGGTTGCGGGGAAACTCGCCACCACTGGTGCAATTTTTATCCCGGTTAACTTGACCTGATCCGTGGTAGCGATGTCGGTCAAGTTCAGTCTTGGCGACAGACCCGGGGCAGCCGACACAGTATACGACTGACTGGGAGTGCCGCCGGTCGCACTCCCGCCGACCACGAAGCACGACGTAAAGCCAGTGGGACATACTTGTCCTCCTGCACCAAGAATGGTTTGGGCCTGACCACTATCGACCTGGAGTGTGAGTGTCGGCGCAGCCTCAGAAAGAAGCGGGGCCATCAGTCCTCCCATGACTCCGCCGATCAGCAGAGTCGATACAAGCCCAACCCGCTGTAGATACGTAAGTAGATACCTCATAGGCACCTCCTGGGTGAACGTCAAACGGTTGTTCCGCGCAGCACACATTCTGTGCGCCTACTCATGCTCATATGCCCTTTTATTCCTCTTTACTCTTCTTTGACAATCCCCTCAGATGAGGCCCCCACTAATGAGGGGATGCTCAAAGGCCGAGCCGGGAGGGCGGAGGGAGGCCGGTTATGAGTTCTGGGTTTTGAGTGCTGAGTTTTCGCCCTTCAGCCTTCAGCCTCGAACCCTTCCGCTTCGCGCCTTTCCCGCTAGTCTCGCCGGTCCCGCGCATCTCACGGAGAGAGAAAGGTGTCAGCAACTGTCTTGTAATTTAGGCATGCTGACCCAAGCCCGATGATCCTCAGTTACTCTTCGAGCCAGAACCGCTTGAGGTCGAATGACAATTGCCGGTGGTGTTTCACGGCGAGGAAGACCACTTGATGTCGGCGCACCAGATAGAGCACGAGATAGTCGTCTATCGCGAACTCTTGCACATCGTCTCCTTTGTTGAAGAGTTTCCTCAGAGCTTTGGTTAGCGCCTTCGCTTTCGCGGACTTCACCTTGCAGGTTAAGAACGATCGACCGGATAGCGGGAATTGGCAAAGCATGGGGATGACTTCGTCGAAGAAGCGGCCGAGGAACCGATGAAATGCCGTCCGGCTGTGCGGGGCGATGAACTCTTCGATGGCGGTGAGGTTGGCCGAGAAGTTTTCGGTGAAACGCGGCCGCTTACCGGCCATGGCGGGATGTGAGTTGCGCGAGGCTGAGTGTCTTGCCTGCCTTGACGTCGGTGAGGCCCTTGATCGCTTCCTCGAGTAATCCGAGGTGGATGTGCTCTCGCTCCAAGCGGTGATAGTAGTCCAAGCGATCCGCGTCGATGAGCGCTACGCAACTGCCCCCGTTTTTGGTGATGAGTTTCTCGCTCCCGTTGGTTCGCACTTCGTCGCACAATTGAGTGAGCTTTGCACGTGCCTGACTCAGTGAGATGATGTCTTTGGATGTAATGCCCATCGGTTCTCCTCCGAGAGTAGTTGTAGGCAGTCTAAATACTGTACAAAATTATGTCAAGGATGAGACTACGGTATCAGGAACTGAGGGCTCCCCACGAATTTCATATAGTTAGTCCGTCGCCATGGCATCAGGGGTCCGCTGAAGCTGGAGGAGTGGTGCCAACAGGTCATGGCGTGTGAAATGCTCCCGTGCGCGTCTGGCCACCTGCATCCCTAAGGCGATCACGGATACCGTCAAGCACTGTCGCGTCGTGTTGGCCTGATACCGCCAATGATAGCCGGCCTTCACCGCGGCGTGACCCACGAGCCACAACGCGAGCTGAGCCAGCGCGGCGATGAGGAGCAGAATGGCGAATCGGTTCGCCTGTCTGGTTTGGCTCAAACACAAGCCCACGCCAAAGCGGGCATCCTTGAGGTCCCGGAAGGCTTCCTCGATCTGCATCCGCTTTCGATAGCACGCCACGACCTGGTCGGCCCGCGAGTCGGCCAACTGTTCCGACACCGCCAATAACCAAGGCTCTCGATGGCCCGCGGCCTGCTTGCGGCTGGAGGAGGACCGGACCTTGTGCCCCAACCGCGAGCGGTGGATGCGGTGTTTCCGCGGCTCCTTCACTAAGACCAACTGGCAGCGCAAGGGATGGGATTCGACCAACTCACAGCCTCCTAAGCGCTTCGGCGTCGCCGTCGCGTGGTCGTAGAGCGATTTGCTACGCACCCAGCCCGTGGCCTTGGGGAACCGGACATGATCGCGATGGCGCACGCGCCCCACAAAGGCCCAGCCCCTGCGTTCGACCTCCCGAAACCAGGGCGCGCGAAAGCCCGCATCCGTCACCACAATGGGGGTGATGCCGGATGGCACCAGTTGGTGGAGTGTGCGCAAGAAAGCCCGATGCACCTGTGGATTCGTGAGCCGGCCCAGCGGGTGGACTTCTTCATACACGGTGAGGGCGCGCCCGCCGACAGGCAACGCCGCGCGCAACAGTTGCCACCGTCGATCGGCCGTCAGATCCGACCAGTCAACGAGGATGATCGGTCGAACCTGGGAGCCCAGGGTCCAACGGATCAAGGCCGCATGAATCCTTGCTCGTTCGTGCAGTAACTGCCGGTTGCTGAGAAGGCGATCCATCCGCTTGATCGCATGCTTGACTGTCGTGCCACTGCGGAGCGCGCGTCCTAAGCCCGTGACCGTGAGCCGCCCGCCGTGAATCAGCGCCTCCACGGCAACACACAACACCGTCAGCCGTGTGGTATGCATCGACGCACATGTGGTCTTCAGATAGCGCCGGACAATCATAACTGCCTGCATCGTGTGGTCCCTCCCTAGGTTGTGGTGCCTAGGAAGAAGAGTACATACCATTTTCCAGTGCGTATGCCAAATATTTTTCGCATAACCCTATGAATTTGCAAACCTGTTTGTGTGGAGCCCTCAGTATCAGGAACCATTGTTCCCAAATTCCTCCTTCGGCCACCCTTGTTCGCTTAACAAGACACTCCGGTTCCGACACGTTACGATCTAGTCCACCCATGGCGTACTCCGAAGCTCTGACAATGGTTCCTGAGACTTTTCTTTTTCCCGTCGGCTGCATGATCGCGTCAAAGAACACTGAGAAGCGCGGCACGGGATTCGGTAGCAAGGTCGTAAAGGATGTGGTGAACGCACACAAAGGGAAGATTGAGATGGATCAAATAGGAAAGGCGCATCAACCAAGCCTCCTTGACCGATGCGCCCTTCGAATATTCCATCCCTGTCTATTCCAGGGAGAGGAGGATGGCTCGACCACTCTCTCAGGACGATGTAACAGCCTGCCCGCGTCGCTCATGCACGCGACGGGCGAGACACGCGCGACTCGAAGGCTGAAGTCCGAAGGTCAGAAAACCCAGAACTCAGAATTCAGAACTTCGGTACGCGCCAGTCTCGCGCAGCTGTTGCCCCCCGATCACTTGCAACTTTGCCTTACGATTTCCCCTCGGTGACGGCCCTCTTCAAGGCACCCAATAACTGCTCTTGATTAATCGGTTTCGCGAGGAATTCTACGTTGGCTTGCTTAAACATGTTGGAGGCTTTCTCCAACTTCGGCGATCCACTCAGCACAATGATCGGACAGGATGGGTACTGGGAGCGAAGATAGGGGATCACGATGATCTCGTTGATCTTCGGCATATTGAGATCGGTAATAATCGCGCTCAACGGTACTCGACTTTGTCCCGATTTCACCAGGGCGACTCCCGCCTCCGGATCTTCGGCTTCATCCACATCGTACCCTGCCTTCGATAAGATGAGGCGCACAGATTTTCGCACGTCCGACTCATCGTCCACGACAAGCACTCTCCCTTGACTCATAATGTCCCCCTCCTTATTAGACCCTTAGTCCCCCAACCTTCTCGCCCTAGTCCGGCTATCAGGTATCACGGGATACGACGAATGCCTATCCCCTCAGATGAGGGGATACCTCCCAGGATGCGCGAGGATTCGAGGCTGAAGGTCCGAAAACTCAGAACCCAGAACTCAGAACCCAGAACTCAGAACTCAGATCCCGCCCTACCCGAACACCGCCTGTTCATCGATAGCCCGCCTGACTGCATCCAACAACGTATCCGCTCGGCCCGGCTTGGCGAGGTAGTCCACTACGCCTTGCTTGAAAAGAGACGCAGCTCCCTGGACCTCGGGGTATCCGGTCATCACAATGATGGGCACCGACGGAAGTTTCGCCCGGATGAATGCGATGAGATCGTACCCGTTCACCTTTGGCAGATGAATGTCGCAGATGATTGCTTGGACTGAGAAACCAGTGGGATAGGATTCGATCATGGCAATCGCCTCTTCACCGTCGGCTGCTTCAAGCACTTCGTAGCCAGCTTGCTTTAGCACGAAGCCGACTGTTTGTCTGACAGACTCGTCGTCATCAACAATGAACACTCGCCCCATGATACATCCTCGTACTCGCAACGCCGACAGTGGTTGGTTGATCTGGTCTATCAGGTCTCTCTGGTTAGCCGGTCCGGACATCAAGACAGACGAGACAGACCGAATAGACCGACAGACCCCATAACGGTTGTGCGCACATCTTGTCCGAATCTTATACTCCTCCATACTCCCTCCAATCTATCCCCTCAAATGGGCACCCCCCTCGTTTGAGTCTATTCACTCCAATCTCGCAACCCAGTATAGTGCCCACGCAGGATAGCCTCGCGAGACGGGCGAGAGGGGGTTGTCTGGTTTATTTGGTTTGTCGTGTTTGTTTAGTTGGTTTGATTCAAAGAACGAACGAAGCCAGATGAAGTTCCCCGCAGCAAGCTACGGGGTATTCGGCGAAGGAGAATAAACAAGATGAACCAGACAAACCAGATCAACCAAACAAACAAGATAAACTAAATGGCAGAACACGGTGTACCAAAGGAACGACGTGCGGCTCCACGTCGAGAAGACGACCGGCGACGAGTCAGGAAAGATCGGGAGCTTGAAGCTGCACGCCGTATTAGCGAAGCCCTATTCGAGCATTTGACACCAGATGAGCTGGTGGCCAAAGCTCTCCGTACGGCGCTCGACGTGGTACAGGCAGAAAGCGGGTCGATTCTCCTGGCAGATCCGGTTTCACAACAACTTATCTTCCGCCATTCCATCGGTGAAAGTCCCGTGAAGGCCGGGACTGCCATTCCCTGGGATAAGGGTATCGCGGGGTCGGTCTTTCAGTCCGGTCTCCCTCTCGTGGTCCGCGACGTCAAGCAGGACTCTCGCCACAGTTCTGCGATCGATGAGTTGACCAAACACACCACCCACGACATGATTGCAATCCCTCTCAAGCGATGGGAGGGCGAGCCCATCGGCGTGCTCGAGGTGCTGAATAAACGTGGAGGACTGCTCGATGACGACGATGTCGCGATTCTGAGCATCGTCTCCGCGATCACGGCATCGTCAATCGAACAGGCCCGGCTCTACCAGGACGCGAAGCTGGCGGAAGTGGTGCGGTTACTCGGTGATATCAGCCACGACATCAAGAATCTCCTGATGCCCGTGGTGATCGGGGCCGAACTGATGGAGGGTGAACTGAAGGATCTGTTGGGAGAGGCCCTCACGCGGGGGGACAAGCAGGCCCAGGAACATTTCGATCGGTGCAACGAAGTGGTCGGGATGGTGGAAAACTCCTTACACCGGATTCAGGACCGTGTGAAGGAGATTGCCGATTGCGTGAAGGGTCTCAGTACCCCACCGGAATTCGCACCCTGTCAGCTTGACAAAGTGATCCTTGAAGTGACGGACACGCTGAAGTGGTGGTCTGGCCAGAAGGGCGTCTCGATTCGCACGTCCGGGCTCGGTCGAACGCCGAACATCGTGGCCGACGAGCGCCGACTGTTCAACGCACTGTACAATCTCATCAACAATGCAATTCCTGAGGTGGCTCCAGGGGGGACCATTACTGTGTCGACCAAGGAAGAACCGGTTGGAGTTGGTCTCCTTGTGACCATAGAGGATACGGGCAAAGGCATGTCTCCGGAGATACGCGACACACTCTTTACCGCAGCAGCCAAAAGCAGCAAACCGGGCGGGACTGGATTAGGCACCAAGATTGTGAAAGACGTGGTGGATGCTCACCATGGCAAGATCACCGTGGAGAGCAAACTAGGAGTCGGAACGACGTTTCATCTCTACTTGCCCCTTCGGCCTCCTGCGACCTCCCCCACGTAAACATGAGCACCGGTAGCCGTCCGCGTCTCATTTGAAGCAGAGACAGAACATGCGAATACAAGTGTTAGGGTGCCACGGGGCCGATCAGCTCGTGGGCGGAACAGCCGGGCTGGTACGACAGGAGACGTGTGGATTTCTCATTGATGGTTCCGTACTCCTAGATGCTGGCACGATCGGAACACGACTCACCTTAGCCGAGCAACGACGCATTCGGTACGTGATCCTCAGCCACCTCCATTTCGATCACATCAAGAGCCTGCCGACACTGGCCGACAACCTGGCCGAAGAGTTCGATGAGCCGGTGATTGTGGCAGCGACCGAATCGGTGATCCAAGGGTTACAGGACCACGTGTTTAACAACAAGGTGTACCCGAATTTTTTCGAGCTGCCGAATCGGAAACATCCGATCTTGCAGGCACAAGTGCTCAAGTCTGGTCAGCCAGTGACGCTCGGCCATCTCGAAGTTATACCGATAGCGGTCAACCATACGGTGCCCACTGTGGGTTACGTGGTGAAGGACCGGCAGGCTGCGTTGCTCTATAGCGGCGACACCTATGAGACGGAAGACATCTGGAGCTTGGGCCGGACGATCCCGGAGCTGAAAGCGGCTTTCATCGAATCCTCCTTCCCCAACAAACTCGCAGCTTTGAGCAAACAGAGCAAACATCTTACACCCGCACTCCTCGCCAAAGAGTGGCAGAAACTAGGAAATGACCAAGTGCCCCTGTATGCCTACCATCTCAAGCCTCCATACAAAGATCAGATCCTACGCGAGCTTCGTGACTTACAGATACCAGGGTTGCAGGTACTTGAGGAGGGCCAAACGCTCACGATTTAGCCAGCCGGCGCTCCCGGAAGGTTAAGGCTCAGGCGAAGGTCGAGAAAAAGTGATCTGATCTTCTCTCAACCTTGGCCTCGACCTCAGCCTACTTCAGAAGGACGCACCCACAGAGTTTTCCGCAGCCTGCCCCGATCAAGTTATTAGCCACCTATATGCCCTAAAGTAATCAACAATATTGCCGATAATGTAGAGAATGAACCTATGTTATTCCATCAGGTTCGATACGACTCAGCCTGGTGTCTTCCGTGTTTAGGCTGTACGTGCACGATTGGAACTCCCGATGGACTTAGCACAAGAGCGACCAGCCGGCATCGAAGCACCAGTGGATTTTTCGACGGCGCTTTGCTGGGTAGAGGGAGATCACGCGCTCCTCGCTGAGCTCATCGGGATATTTCTTGAAGACTGCCCTCGAAGGCTACACGAGCTCGAACAGGCAGTGAAAGAAGGTAATGCAATAGGGA
>JAYTTD010000074.1:0-24669 GCA_043745235.1 Nitrospira sp.
GGCGGCGCACTTGCTGAAGAGATGGCGTTGGGCTCCGCCCAGGAGGGTGCGTTTTACCCACAATTCGAGGGTAAAGTCGCTGGTGCCCAGGTTCAGCGCACTGGGATTGGCGACCGACACGGCATCGTTGAGACCATCGAAGGACAAGGCCTGTCCATAGGTGGTCTGGCCGGCGACCCAGACGGGCCCATTGACCAGCGTGCCGGTGTGGCCGTTGCCGGACAGATCCGTTAGGGTCGTCCCGCTTCCCTCGTTCATCCCGTACACCAACACCGGCGCACTCGGTGGGGGCGGATTCACGGGCACCGTGATTGATTTTGTATTGGTCAGCCCCGAGCTATCGGTGGCCGTGAGGATAAATTCATAGGACCAGGTGGCGGAGGGATCGTGGTTATCGAGGGGGAAACTTCCGCCGGCGCCGGTGGTTTCGATAAACGGATGAATGTGGGTGTTGTGGTGCAGCAGCACGGTCCAGCGTAATGCCGTGCCCGGCAACGGTCCGTCGTCGGGATCGGTCGCCGACCCGTGGTAGCTGGCGGTCTGGCCCACGGTGAATTGGGCCCCGGTGGCCGGCAGATCAATGGTCGCGACCGGGGGCGTGCTGCCTACCGTGACCTTCAGCGAGTCCGTGGACTTCGCGCCGAGAATGTCCGTCACGGTCAAGCGCGCCGTAAACGTGGTGACCCCTGCCGCGGTGTAGGTATGAAACGGGTTCGGCGCCGTGTCGGTCGCGCCATCCCCAAAATCCCATAAATAGGTCAGCGCCCCGCCTTCCGGATCGGAAGACCCGGCACTGGAGAAACTGACATTGAGCGCCGAATAGCCTGTGAGAGGCGTGGCGGCGGCGACGGCAAAGGGGGGAAAATTCGATCCGCTTCCACTCGTGTTGCGAATGCGGGCGATTTCGCCCGTCGTGAACACGATGTAATACAGCAAGCCGTCCGGGCCCAGTTCGATCGCCACGGGCCCCCCATTGACCGTCCCGATGTTCGAGGCAAAATCCACGACACTCTGCACATTGCCGCTGCCGTCAAACACGATCCGCTTCATCCACCCCTTGGGGTAATCCGCAAAGAAGAAGTTCCCCGCGTAGGGCGCGGGATATTGGGGGCCCGTAAAGAACGTGCCACCGACGACCGCACTGCCGACCGCATGGTTGTAGGTATAAATCGGCTGGGTGACCGCATTGGCCGGCACCGCCTGACACTCTACGGGAAAGGCGGCTTGATAGTCCGGTTGCGGGAGATTGCCCTCGAAACAGGGCCACCCATAATTTGCCCCGGGCGCCCCTTTGTTGACTTCCTCCCAGGTATTCCACCCGACATCCCCGATAAACGGCAGGCCGGTGGTCGGATGCACGCCAAACCGAAAGGGATTCCGGAGCCCATAGGCCCAGACCTTCGACCGAATATTATTGGTCCCATCATTAAACGGATTGGCGACCAGCGGCGCGGTGGGCGCGAATCCATTCGGCTTGATGCGAAGGAGCTTCCCGGCATAGCTGTCAAGACTTTGGGACCGAAAGGCCAGCACATCGGCAAAGGACGCAGTCGCCCCGTCACCGTGACTGGCCAAGAGGGTGCCATCGGAGAGAAACCGGAGGCTCCCGACCGAGTGGGTGTAACTATCCGTCGGGAAACAGTCCGCGCCCACGGGATAGTTGCTGCAGGGGGGCACATCGAGCGTGCCTAAGAGAATGACCTCACTGTTCGCCAGCATCACGTCGGGATTGATTGGATCAGCGGTCACCCGACTGAGGTGGTCGGTCTTGGGGGTGGTGTCGTTGGGATTGCCGCCCGCTTCATACGTATAGAATACATACACAAACCCGTTATCAGTAAAGTTTGGGTCCAGCGCCACGCCTAAAAATCCATGATCGGTAAAGGTGTTGACCTTGCTGGAAAAATTCAAGAAGGGAGTGGGCAGCAGGTTGCCATTTTTGACGATCCGGATGACGCCGTCCCGCTGCCAGATAAAAATCCTCCCGTCCGGCGCGAACGTGAGCCCCACCGGCTTAAAAGGCGGGAGGGTGGCGACCGTCTCGGAGAAAAAGCTGGAATCATTGAAGGTAATGGCTTCGAGGTGCGGAGGCGCGAACAAGCCCACGAGGAGCATCACGAAACCAGGCAGCAGCCCCTGTGTGAGTCTATGTCTTGGATCCTTCATGTTCCCCTTTTTCTCCTGCGAGCGGTGGTGGCCACGTTCGGGTAGTGTACGAGCACATTGTTGACGGCATCGACGGCCTTCACGCGGTATTGGCCAGCAGCGTTTTGAGTACGGACACCTTGTCCCATCTCAAGTATGGCTTACCGGACATGGACTGTCACCTCTTGGCCTGGCGCTTCTGGAATCGATTGTCCGGCAGGGGTGAGTTGCCGAAGATGAATTGCATGCGTGCCCGGAGTCACGGCTTGGAAGATGAGGCTGGCGACCGTATTGCCGGAGTTGTTCGCGGATTGGATTGCGAGATCGATTTGCCCAGTGGTCGCGCTTGTCGCCACCTGGGCTGCTCCAGACACCACTCGCTGAAACTGGAGCCCGGCACTGTCGTACGTCACGCGGGCGATGGATCCGATCAGGATATTCAACATCGCTCCCTCGATGTCAAGCCGAAGTTCCTGACCCATGGTGGCTGAGAGATCCCCTGGCCCAATTCTAAGTTGATTTTCGATGCGAGCCACTTTATTCGGACTTTCTCCGGACTGCTGCGGCGAGGGAAATGCCCCTGATTCTCGCGGCGCCGGAATTGCCTTGGCTGCCAACCTTCCCTGGTCTTGTGAGGGGAGTGTATCTGTCGGCCGAGATGAGGCCGCGGTCGGGAGATGTCCCGGTTCTGTCGAGAGCGGTGACGATTTATACGTGGTCGGAACGACGTACGGTGCAAAGAGAGGAGTTGTGGAGTAGTTCATTTCCGTGCCAGACCAGAAGGCCTGAGCTTCCAGTCCCGGTGTGTCCAGTTTGCGGATAATATGCGGCGTGATCGTCAGCACAATCTCGGTGGTGATTGTATTTTCCTCCGTTGTTGAAAAGAATTGTCCGATCAATGGAATGTCGCCCAGGATGGGGACCGACTGACGAACCTTTTTCACATCGTCTTGAATCAGTCCTCCCAGGACGATGGTTTCATCGTCCCGGAGCATGAGGGCTGTTTCTGCGACACGGGTGCCGAATCTGAACTGAGAGATTAGGGGACTGGTCTGCAGAATCACTCGGTCTCCCAGTCTGGTGACTTCTACTTTGAGCTTGAGTGTGAGCTGGTTATCGAGATGGATCACTGGTTCGACGGTGAGCTTTACCCCGGTATCTTTAAATTCGATGGAGGTTACCGTCGACGTAGTAGGAACAGCTCCAGTTGCGGCCTGGCCCGGCAAGACGTTCGTGGTTGAGAGGAGGATCGGTTGCTTATCTCCCACCTGGATCGTGGCCGGTTTGTTATTCAAGACTCTCAACTTCGGTGACGCTAACGTCTTGGCGTTGGTATCATTTCGGAAGAAGTCAACAAGTATGCTCCCAGGAATTGTAAAGAGATAGCTTTGGGTTCCAAGGCTCGTCAGTTGTTGAAACGTGAACTGGCTGGTTATGGGAGATGTCGTTAAGCCTGAGGTGCCGGTATAGCCGGGGGGGACAACTGCGGCGGCGGCGACTTTGGCGAAGTTGACTCCATACTTCAAGCTCTTTTCGCGATCCACTTCAAGGATTTCCACGTCAAGCAGGACTTCAGCGTCAGGAAGGTCCACCGCATTTAAGGCTCGTTCAGCCAGCTGCAGCTTGGCCGGCTCCTCCCGGATGACGAGTGCATTGATCTTCTCGTCCACGTATACCCGTTTGCTCTCAATCATCGTCCGAACAAGGTTCGCAACATCCTTAGCTTTGGCATGTGAGAGATAAAAGGTGCGGATCATGAGGTCCTGGAATTGCGCCTGTTTCTGTTTGGTGTTCGGCAAGATCAGCAGGGTGTTGCGGTTGATGCGTTGAGCCGTGACGTTATTTGTATTCAGGATGAGGTTGAGGGCTTCATCAAACGACATGTCTTTGATAAACACGGTCACAGGGTCATCAAGGACCTCCTTATCGAAAACTACATTCAGGCCCGCGGTCCGCGCGACCACTTCAAATACTTCTTTCAGCTTCGCATTCTGAAACCGAAGCGTAATCGGGTCGCTTGAAGTTCCGATGCTTTTAGCCGACCGCTGTTGGGCCGTGACCTCAGTAATGCCGGTCAGCGCTTCGGCGAGATCAGGGTCCGCCTCCGCAGCCTGTTCGAACGCCGTCAACGCCTCCTCCAGGCGGCCAGCGTTCTGCAGTTTTTTTCCTGCCTGAGCCTGGTCGCGGGCGAGCTTCAGTCGCATGGCGTCTCCAACCGCCGCTTGGTGCACGAGCCGAGACGGATCAAAGCCCAGTGCGATCTTGAATTCGCGGAGCGCTTCCATGATGTTGTTCTGTGCAAGGAATTGTTTACCACGGGCGTGGTGTTGGCCGGCAGCCTGCGCCTTCGCCTCATCCAGACGACGCTGGATCTCCGCATCGAACGGAGCATCCCTGGCGGCTTGTCTGTAGGCTGCGACCGCCTCCTCCCATTTATCCTCCTGTGCTAACCGATCAGCCTGTCGCACGCTCGATACAGCGCAGCCCGATGTCGTAAGCGCGGCGAGCAAGAATATGAAAAATGCGGCTGCATAGTGTTGTGTGTGAGTCATAATGCGATATCGCTTTTTTTAGGGGCTTGCGCGTGACCCCCCGCGTAGGATGTCTCAGAAGTTGTGGGTTCAGTTCAAGTACACTGAATGGCTTAATGGCGTATTAGACGTGCAAATCATTGTTTATGCAATCCCCACAAAGGGCATACTAATACCCCTTCTAAAGTATGGGAAGAGGATTTTGATAACTTTTCTGTGGAGAAGATGTAGGAATTGAGAGGATTCCTCGCCCTGTAAAGGGATTTGTTGTCAGTTCGGGCGCGCGATCTTGCCCCAGGATTGTGTGGTAGATGCTGAGCACTCGTTGGTGAAGCACCGTGAGCATGAGACGCAATGGCCGATTGTGCCAGTTCCCACACGGGTTTCCAGCCGTAGCTGGTGGTGCCAATCTTTCGGGAGAAAGCCATGAGTGATGAAAACGCAGCCCAGCATCACGAGGCTGGTTCACCCCCCTCTTCCCCCCTCAGAAGGCCGTAAGGTCTCATGGAACGAAGCGACTAATCATGCCGAGCAATCGAGCGGCAAAGACAAGAGAGGGTACCTTGAAGAAGTTGGAGAATCCGCCCGCATACGATCCTCGGTAATCGAAGATTAGCATCTGAACGCTAGTCTTTAGTCTGTCTGGGCATGAGGGGATCCCTGCATGGAGGACGATGCCATTGGGATGTCTGGATCAACGTGATCCAGCTGGGGTGCGAAGGGGTTCGTTGAATCCCCTGTTGATACATAAGCCAACCATGAAAAATCATGGCTGGTCTTGCGCCGCTACGAGAGCTTCTCGCACAATTTCGATCATGCGCTGCAACTCCGTTAATGTGGTCGAGAGTGGCGGGACAAGCATGATGACGTTGCCGAGCGGTCGAAGCAGTAATCCACGTTGTCGGGCGATCTTGCACACGCGATGGCCGATTCGAGCTTCGAGCGGATAGGGTTTCCGCGTCTTCTTGTTCTCCACCAGTTCGATGGCCGCCATGAATCCCCGCTGCCGAATGTCACCCACGTGGGGCAGTTGCCACAACGGCTGTAGGAGTCGCGCCATCGTCTTGATCTTGGGTTGCAGTCGGGAGAGCGTCTTGTCGTTTTTGAACACCTCCAGGTTGGCCAGCGCCACAGCGCAACCGAGCGGATTTCCCGTAAAACTGTGGCCGTGGAAGAATGTTTTGAAGTCTTCGTATTTGCCGAGAAAGGCCTGGTAGATTTCGTCGGTGGTGAGTGTGGCTGCGAGTGGCATGTAGCCACCGGTGAGGCCTTTGCTGATCGCCATCAAGTCCGGCGTGACCCCCTCATGCTGACAGGCAAACATCTTGCCGGTGCGGCCGAAGCCTGTAGCCACTTCATCGGCTATCAAGAGGACATGATACTTGGCACACAGCTCACGAATTCGCGTGAGATAGCCCGGAGGAGAGGGCAGCATTCCTGCGGCGGCTTGAACAAGCGGCTCGATGATGAACCCTGCCAGTTCACGCTGTCGCTCTTTGAGTATCCGCTCAATCGGATCGATACAGGCCATCCCGCACGCAGGGTAGCTCAGACTGAGCGGGCAACGATAGCAATAGGGCGGGTCGGCTTCGACGGTGGGGAACAGCAGCGATTTGAATCGCGAATGGAATAGTTCGATGTTGCCTACGCTGACGGCGCCAATGGTATCGCCGTGGTAGGCCATCTTCAGATGGAGAAAGGTATTTTTTGAACCGGCCTCGGGATGGCGCTGTTGCCAGTATTGCACGGCCATCTTGAGCGCGATTTCAACCGCGGTCGATCCATTGTCGGAGTAAAATACACGCTTCAGGCCTTTGGGTGCGATTTGAATCAAGGCTTGTGCGAGCTGAATCGCCGGTGGATTGGCGAGTCCCAGCAACGTGGAGTGCGCGATTTTGTCGAGTTGCTTCTTGATCGCTCGGTCGAGCACCGGATGGCGATGGCCATGGAGATTGACCCAGATGGACGAAGTCCCATCGAGAAACTTCTTTCCTTCTGTATCGATCAGGTAGGATCCTTTCCCGCGCTCGATAATGAGCGGCTCCTCCTGTTCCCATTCTTGCATTTGAGTGAAGGGATGCCAGAGGTACCGGTGATCCCAGTCAATCAGCTGTCGAGTAGAAGGTTTTCGTGCCACAGTGTGGGAGTCGCAGAAGCTGAAGAGCGATAGTGTAGTGTATAGCTCGAAGTCAGGAAATCCAGAACTCTGCCACGCGTGAATAGGTTATCGGCATACGCTCGTATCGGATGCTGTCGGCGCGGCGCGGAACGGATTATACGAGGAGGCGATTACTTTGACAACCTCAGGGGCAGTCACTATAATAAACCGATTTAATTGGGAAATGAGTTAGGATTTGCAAAGCCTTATACGCAATTTCTCGATTATCGCCCATATCGATCACGGCAAATCAACTCTCGCTGACCGGTTCCTCGAAGCCACGGGTGCTGTCACGGCCCGAGAATCGAAAGACCAGATTCTCGACGCGATGGATCTGGAGCGGGAACGCGGGATCACGATCAAGGCCCACGCGGTCGCGGTTCGGTACCGAGCCAAGGATGGGAAGACGTATGCCTTGCATTTGATCGATACGCCAGGTCACGTCGATTTCACCTATGAAGTCTCGCGCAGTTTGGCGGCCTGTGAAGGCGCGCTCTTGCTCGTCGATGCGACCCAGGGGGTACAGGCTCAGACGATTGCCAATGTGAATCTGGCGATGGCCAATAACCTGACGATCATACCTGTCATCAATAAGATCGATCTCGCAAGCGCCGATCTGGAAGGCACCAAGCAATCGATCTCCGACGTGCTGATGCTGGACGCGACCGATGCCCTGTCGATCAGCGCGAAAGAGGGACGTGGTGTGCCGGAGGTGCTGGAGGCGGTCATTGCGCGGATTCCTCCACCGGCGGGGGACCCACAGGCACCGCTCAAGGCGCTCATCTTTGACTCCTGGTTTGACAATTATCAGGGCGTGATCGTGCTGACGAGAGTTGTGGACGGAGCCCTGCGGCCGGGGATGAAGATCAAAGTCATGTCGAACGACCGGATGTTTGAAGTAATGGAAGTCGGCCAATTCACTCCGAAGCGGACCAAAAAGACTGAGCTGTTGACCGGCGAGGTTGGGTATCTCTGTGCGAACATGAGAGAAGTCGCAGACGTCAAAATCGGCGATACGCTCACGGATGCGGTGTCGCCGACAAGTACGCCTTTCCCCGGGTATAAAGAAGTGAAGCCGCTGGTGTTCTGCGGGCTCTATCCCACCGATACGGCCAGGTACGAAGATCTGCGCGATGCGCTGGTTAAACTGCGATTGAACGACTCCTCCTTCGTCTACGAACCGGAGACATCGCTCGCGTTGGGATTCGGGTTTCGATGCGGCTTCTTGGGTCTGCTGCACATGGAAATCATCCAAGAACGGCTCGAGCGTGAGTATAACCTGACGCTGCTCACCACCGCGCCGACAGTCGTCTATCGCGTACTGACGACGAAGGGCGAGGTGTTGGAGGTCAATAACCCGTCACAGCTCCCGCCTCCTAGCAGTATTGACTCATTTGAGGAGCCGTTTATTCTGGCGTCGGTCATTACGCCCGAACGATACATGGGGGCGATCCTCAAGCTCTGTCAGGAACGCCGCGGTATTCAGCGGAGCATGCATTTTCTCGATCCGACGCGGGTGGTGATCAGTTACGAGCTTCCGCTCAACGAAGTCATTCTCGATTTTTACGATAAGCTCAAGTCGCGCACACAGGGCTATGCCTCGCTCGATTATGAGGTGCTCGGCTATCGCGAGTCCGATCTCGTGAGGCTTGATATTTTATTGAACGGCGAGGCGGTCGATGCCTTGTCGTTTATCACGCATAAAGATCGTTCCATTCAGCGTGGACGACTACTCGCTGAGAAAATGAAGGAACTCATTCCTCGGCAGATGTACGAGATTGCCATTCAGGCGGCGATCGGAAGCAAGATCATCGCGCGTGAGACGATCGGAGCCATGAAAAAGAACGTTCTCGCAAAATGCTACGGCGGCGATATTACACGGAAACGCAAGCTCCTCGAGAAACAGAAGGAAGGAAAGAAGCGCATGAAATCCGTGGGGAGCGTGGAAGTGCCGCAAGAGGCCTTTCTCGCCATCTTGAAGGTTGGTGAGGAGTGAGCGGGGAGACGGAACGCCCCCCATCGGACGATCTCAGGCCCGCGACCCAACAGAGGCGGACGGATGCCTCGGAAGCACCGGCAGTGTTCGGCGAACCATCGGCGCGGTCACAGTCTGGCAGGAAGTCACTCTTTCGCGAGTATGCAGAGGCCATTGTCGTGGCGATGCTCCTAGCCTTTGCGATCCGGGTGTTTGTCGTCCAGGCCTTCAAGATTCCTTCCGGCTCGATGATTCCGACGTTGTTGATTGGAGATCATATCCTGGTCAGCAAACTGGCCTATGGCATTCAATGGCCCAGCGAGTGCAAGTTTCAAGCGGCCTTTCCCCCCATCAATTGCTACGCGTCGCAGGCGCTCATCGAGTTCGGCAAGCCGCAGCGGGGAGACATCATCGTGTTCCGGTTTCCTGAAGACGAGGAAAAGGACTTCATTAAACGGATTGTGGGGGCTCCGGGCGATACCGTCCAACTTCGCAATAAAGCCGTGTTAGTGAACGGGGTCGTGCTCGAAGACAAACTGTTCACCCAACGGATCGACCCGGGGATCATCGATGGCACGATCAATCCGCGCGACAATTTCGGGCCGGTCACGGTTCCCGAAGGATCGTATTTTGTGATGGGCGATAATCGCGATCAGAGTCTCGATAGCCGGTTCTGGGGGTATGTGCGCGAAGAAAAAATCCGCGGCAAAGCGTTTCGCATCTATTGGTCGTGGAGCGGACAAGGTCAATGGACGGAGTGGGTCAGATGGGATCGATTCGGCAAGGCCATTCAATAGGTAAAACCACGCGTCAGGCATCGGGCTCCGTGGCTCAGGGCGGGGGTGCGACATCCCCTACCGTGCTGCGGCAGCATATCTCACGGTTCCCGCAGGCTTCCGTGCTCGTCATCGGCGACCTCATTCTTGACTATTATATCTGGGGCCGTGTGAGTCGAATCTCACCTGAAGCCCCGGTCCCGGTGGTCCATGTCGGCTCTGAATCCTTGAGGCTCGGCGGCGCTGCAAACGTCTTCAATAATATCCTGGCTTTGGGGGGGAAAGCGGACCTCTGCGGCGTCATCGGTTCAGACGAAAGCGGGCGGATGCTCCTCAAAGAGTTGGGGGCGACACGTTCCGGGCGCGGAGGGGTCGTGATCGACCAGGACCGCCCGACCACCAGAAAGTCCCGCGTCATCGCCCATAATCAGCAGATTGTACGGTACGACGTGGAGCGCCGCGCGGAACTCAAGCCGGCGATGCAACGGCGGATTCTCCGCTACGTGGAGTCGCGACTACGAGAAGTGTCCTGTCTCGTAGTGTCGGACTACGCGAAGGGGGTGGTGAGCGCCACGCTGATGTCGGAGCTCACGCGGCTCGCTGCACTGCGTGGAATACCCCTGGTTGTCGATCCGAAAGTCGAACACTTCAGCTACTACAAGGGAGCGACAGTCATTACGCCGAACCATCTTGAAGCGACGCAAGCCGCCGGGGTGCATGGCGATGACGATCGGGCTAGCAACGAGGCCGGCGCCATCATACGGCAGCGGTTAGGATGCCAAGCGGTGCTCATTACGCGCGGCGAAAAAGGGATGAGTTTGTATGAGGGAGAGGGCGTCTCCTGGCACATTCCCACACAAGCCCGCCAAGTCTTCGATGTCACCGGCGCGGGCGATACAGTGATTGGGACGTTGGCCCTTGCGCTGTCCACCGGCGCCTCGATGAGAGATGCGGCGACGCTAGCCAACCATGCCGCGGGGATCGTCGTCGGCCTAGTCGGCACAGCGACTCTCTCGGCACAGCAGCTCTCGGAGGCCCTCGGGAATGCCTAAGGCCACACCATCCGTCATGGTCGTGATCCCGGCCCGGTATGGGTCGTCTCGCTTTCCAGGAAAACCTCTCGTCATGCTCGGTCGGAAGCCCATGATCCAGCATGTGTATGAACAAGCGGCGGCCTGCCGTGCGGTATCGGATGTCCTGGTCGCCACCGACGACGAGCGAATCAAGCGGGCCGTGGAAGAGTTCGGTGGGCATGTCGCGATGATAGCCGGAGACTATCGGACAGGCACCGATCGAGTCGCCGGAGCGGCGCGTATGTTTGGCGGGGACTACTTTGTGAATCTACAAGGAGATGAGATCCCGCTGCAGCCGGATCTATTGACGGATCTCATCGATCCGTTCATCGAGAGCGGTACCGGAATGGGTACACTGAAGCGCACGATCGATTCGACCGAGGATATCCACAATCCCTCGGTGGTGAAAGTGGTTACGGACCATTTCGGTAATGCCATCTACTTTTCACGCGCACCGATTCCATTGGTGCGGGACGACGCCAGCCGTCGAGCTGTCGAAGGGTTGCACTATATTCATCTTGGTCTCTACATATATCGGCGCGACACCTTATTGAAGCTGGCGTCCCTGCCTACCGGACGGCTGGAAGATGCGGAAAAGCTCGAGCAGTTGCGCGCGTTGGAGCATGGCATCCCGATCAGAGTCTGGGAAACCACACAGGCCTCCTTGCGGGTGGATACGCCGGAAGATGTCGAGTCGGTGGCAGAGAAGCTCCAACAGGGTGACGTCATCAAGCAAGAGTTGGGTGCGCTGAAGGCTGCCCCTTCCAGGTAAGGGTGGCATGCGTGTCAGAATTATACGATCCGACAAGATGGGGGCCACGATGAGCAAATTTATTTTTGTCACAGGCGGAGTCGTCTCCTCCTTGGGGAAGGGTCTCGCGTCGGCCTCGATCGGCAACCTGCTCGAAAGTCGCGGGTTGAAGATCACGTTCCTCAAGCTCGATCCCTACATCAACGTCGATCCCGGCACGATGAATCCCTATCAACATGGGGAAGTCTACGTGACAGACGACGGTGCGGAAACAGACCTGGACCTCGGCCACTATGAACGGTACACGTCCCTGACGCTCACCAAAGAAAACAACTACACGACCGGCAGGATCTACCATTCGGTCATCACGAAGGAGCGTCGCGGCGACTACCTCGGTGGGACGGTGCAGGTGGTGCCCCACGTCACGGACGAAATTAAACAGTGCATCATGCGCATCTCCCAGGGGATGGATGTCACGATCGTGGAGATTGGCGGCACGGTCGGCGACATCGAAAGTTTGCCTTTTCTCGAAGCGATCCGTCAGATGCCGTACGATGTGGGCCGCGAGAACGTGCTCTATGTCCACCTCACGCTGGTGCCGTACATCGGCACAGCCGGTGAGCTGAAGACGAAACCGACACAGCACTCTGTCAATAAACTCCGGGAGATCGGTATTCAGCCGCATATCCTTCTCTGCCGGACAGACCGGTATCTGCCGCCGGAACTCAAGGGCAAGATCGCGATGTTCTGTAACGTCGAGAAAGATGCGGTGATCACGGCCAAGGATGTGGATACGATCTATGAAGTGCCGATCGTGTTCCGGAAGGAAGGGCTGGACGAGCTGATCGTGCGTCTGCTTCAACTCAAGACCGGACCGCCGAACCTGCGTGAATGGGACGCAATGGTCCAGAAGATCAAGTATCCCAAGCATGAAGTCTCAGTCGCCCTGGTCGGCAAGTACGCGGGTTTGAAGGAATGCTACAAGAGTCTCGCGGAATCGCTCGTCCATGGCGGCATCGACCATGAAACACGGGTGAACATCCAGTGGATCGAATCGGAGGAGATTGAACGGCAAGGGACCGAGCGGATACTGCGCGAGGTTGATGGTATCTTGGTCCCCGGCGGGTTTGGCGCGCGAGGGATCGAAGGGAAAATCGCCGCGATTCGTTACGCGCGGGAACGCCAGATTCCGTTTCTCGGCTTATGTCTGGGCATGCAGTGCGCGACGATCGAGTTTGCGCGGAACGTCGCCGGGCTGGCTGGTGCAAACAGCGCCGAATTCGACGAGGCATCCCCCAATCCCGTCATTCATTTGATGTCGGATCAGCAGTCCGTCAGCGACAAGGGCGGGACGATGCGGCTCGGGTCCTATGTCTGTATGCTTGGGGAGGGAACGCTGGCCCAAAAGATGTACGGGGTGAGCGAAGTGCGTGAACGCCATCGTCATCGGTACGAATTCAACAACGCGTACCGTGAGCCATTACTCGCCAAGGGATTCGTGCTGAGCGGGCTGTCGCCGGACGGCCGGCTTGTCGAGATCGTCGAATTGAAAGGTCATCCCTGGTTCCTGGCGACGCAGTTCCATCCGGAATATAATTCTCGGCCTCACCGGCCACATCCGTTGTTTAGCGGCTTTGTGGGGGCGGCGCTTCGCCGCAAATGCGGCCACTGAGGTGAGATGCTGAAACCAGCTTTCAGCGTCGTTCTCGGGTCGTCGAAATCCTCAACGTACCCAGAGGGTACGCCTCCGGTTTCGACTCGCCTGCGGCCTTGCCTGGGAAAGGGGGGCGTCTTGGCGCCCCCGGGTTGGGCGGGTGAGAAAGAATAACTGGTTTGAGCATCTCACGGGAAGTTGAATGATCAGTTTGTGTATCCCGCATGCGTATAAGGGAGAAGATGAATCACGAAGTCCAAATCGGTTCCTTCAAAGTTGGTGCAGGCAACCGGCCGTTTCTGATTGCCGGGCCCTGTGTTATCGAGAGCGAACAGCTTGTGCTGGAGACGGCGTCGCGCATCGCTGAGATTGCCAAGTCTCTGGGCATGCCCTATATCTTCAAATCGTCTTTCGATAAAGCGAACCGGACCTCCATCACGTCGTATCGCGGACCGGGTCTCGAAAAAGGCCTGGCGGTGCTGAAGAAGGTCAAGGATCAACTAGGCCTTCCTGTTTTGACGGACGTCCATACGGAAGAACAGGCGACTGAGGCAGGGAAGGTCGTGGATGTGCTCCAGATTCCGGCGTTCCTTTGCAGGCAGACCGACTTGATCATTGCCGCGGCGAAGACCGGCAAAGTGGTGAACGTGAAGAAGGGCCAGTTCCTTTCACCGCAAGAAATGGGCAACGCGGTGAAAAAAGTGGAGGAGGCTGGAAACAAGCGGATCATCCTGACCGAACGAGGATCGTCGTTTGGCTACAACAATCTCGTCGTCGATATGCGGTCTTTCCCTGTCCTTCGAAGCTTCGGCTACCCGGTGGTCTTCGATGCTACCCATAGTGTGCAGTTGCCGGGCGGCGGAGGAACCAAATCCAGCGGCCAGCGCGAATTTGTCGAGCCCCTGGCCTGCGCGGCAGCCGGCGTTGGAGTGGATGGCTTCTTTATGGAAGTCCATCCCAATCCAGACGAGGCCTTATCGGATGGACCCAATATGGTGCCGCTCCATCAATTACGCACATTGCTAGAACGGGTCATGCGGATATGCGACGCCTCTCAACCAAGAACGTAACCAAGCCGAAGGGTGCTCGGGCGGTGTCGCCGAAGGGCGGAACTAGCCTTGATGTAGGTCGGCGTGTGCTGGATATCGAAGCGCGTGCCGTCCAGGCCCTCGTTCAACGTCTCGATGGTGAGTTTTCAGAGGCTGTGGATCTGCTCTATCGCTGCAAGGGCAAAGTTGTCGTCTCGGGCATGGGCAAGTCCGGGTTGATTGGGCAGAAAATTGCCGCCACGATGGCGAGTACCGGGACGCCGTCGTTTTTTCTCCACCCAGCCGAAGGGCTCCATGGCGACCTCGGCATGTTGGCGCGTCGCGATGTGCTCATTGCGATTTCAAATAGTGGAGAGACGCAGGAAATATTGCAGCTGTTGCCCTTCATGGAGCGCATGGGCATTCCCGTTGTGGCGATTGTCGGACGCAAGGGTTCAACACTGGCCAAGAATAGCGCCGTCGCGTTGGATGTGTCTGTCGCCGAAGAGGCCTGCCCCATGGGGCTGGCGCCGACGGCGAGCACGACCGCAACGCTCGCAATGGGCGACGCCTTGGCCGTTGCGTTGCTCGATAAGCGTGGGTTCAAGGAGCAGGATTTTGCGCAATTTCATCCGGGTGGGACACTTGGACGTCGTTTGCTGGTGAAAGTGCGGGACCTGATGCACAAGGGAGAGCAGATTCCACAGGTAGGGGAGACGGTCTTCGCCTCGGCGGCCATTCTCGAAATGTCGGTCAAAAAACTCGGCATGACCACGGTGGTTAATCGAGCCGGTGCACTTCTGGGGGTCATTACCGACGGCGATCTGCGGCGGTTTCTCCAACAGGGCGGAGACTTCTCTAAGATCACCGCTGGGTCTTTGGCTTCACGCCATCCCAAGTTGATCGGGCCTGATGAGCTGGCAGCCAAGGCGGTCGAAATGATGGAGCGGTATGCGATCACCACACTGGTTGTCGCGGAGAACGCGAAGCGAATTGTCGGGGTTGTGCATTTGCATGACTTGCTGAAACATGGAATCGTCTAACAGGATGCTCTGGCATGTCTACATGGTTCTCTCGCAACCGGCTCACCGAATAGGTCATCGATGAATCGCGTACTGGCGGCATGGAAATCGGTCGGGCAGGAATCGTTCAACTTGCCGAATTCCATTACACTCACACGCATTCTCTTGATCCCTGTCTTCGTGGTGCTGTTTGCCACGCCGACTCCGGACCGATCCCTCAGCGCGGCTCTCGTCTTCGTCGTCGCAGCAGTGACCGATTTACTGGATGGCTATCTGGCTCGCCGGAACGGCCAAGTGACGACGCTCGGGAAGCTGCTCGATCCCATCGCCGATAAGTTATTGGTCCTCTCCGCCTTGATTTTGCTGGTCAACGTCGATCGGGTGAGTGCGCTGGTCGCGATCGTGATCATTGCACGCGAAGTTGCAGTCACGGGCGTTCGCGCCATCGCGGCAGGCGAAGGGATGGTAATCGCGGCTGAGACGACGGGCAAGTACAAGATGGCATTGCAAGTCGTGGCGATCGTGCTGTTGATCCTCGAGGACACCTTCTTGTCCGATCTCGGGAATCTGCATCTCGCCGGTATCGTCACGCTCTATCTTTCGTTGGTGCTCGGCTATGTTTCAGGCGGTCAATACGTGTGGAGCTTTTGGAAGCAAGTCGTCGCGAAGGGACTCTGACGGGATACGGGAAACCGCGCGAGACACGCGGATCTGGTCTATCTGGTTTCTCTGGTCTGTCTCGTTTGTTTGGTTGCCAGACTGAGCAAATAAACCAAACAGACCTCATAACGGTTTTCTTACTGTCGGCGGGCTTTTTCAGCATCCTGCTAGCGTGAATATCCTGTAGCGCATTGGGTTTGACTTCCTCAGGCATTTTTTCATGGATCATCCAGGGCTGGTCGCAGCGTTCGTGGTCGTCGGCTATCTGCTGGGGGCCATTCCATTTGGCGTGGTCATATCGAAGGCGATGGGCCTGCCCGATCCACGAACGGTCGGGAGTAAGAACGTCGGCTTCACCAACGTGCTGCGCGTGTCCGGCAAGACAGCGGGCGTCCTCACGCTTCTTGGCGACATGGGTAAGGGGTGGGTGCTGGGTTGGGCTGCGATGCAGTGGCTCACCGATGAAACCTTCATCATGGTCGTGGCACTGTCGCCGATCCTCGGGCACCTCTTCTCGCTGTTTCTGGGTTTCAAAGGAGGGAAGGGCGTGGCGACGGCCGTGGGAGCGGTGCTGGGTCTGTCTCCCTCGATCGGACTCCTCTTGTTGTTGATCTGGCTGGGAACCGTCGCGATCTGGCGCTATTCATCCGGTGGCGCGCTGGCAGCCTTTGCATGCCTTCCAGTCGTGGCGATCGTGAACGAACAGCGGCAGGAGTTTCTCGTCTTTTCCCTGATCGTCAGCACGCTGATCTGGATTAAGCACAAGGATAATATCGTCCGGCTCTGGAAGGGGACGGAGAGTAAAATAGGGAAAAAGAAGCAGGAAATAGAGGAATAGGGAAAATAGGGAGCGGCGGGGCGTCCTTCTTGCTCGTGGAACAGAGGAGGGGATGGAGCCTGATGATCTCCTGTGCTCGCGCAACGCGCGGCTTCAGAAAGCCCTCGTTGGACGCGCGCAGTGGGAGATCAATCAGGCCCCATCCCTGGAAAAACGAGCGAGCTTGGAGGGAACATGTATATCGTTCGACACGCGCAGTGAACGACTGCCCCGCCACTCCCTATTTTACTTTGAAGGGGGGGAGGGGCAGCGGAAGGACTGACAGCTATGTCGGTTCTGTACTCCCGGAACGCGCACAATATGAATGTGCTCGTTCGACGGCCGCAGTAGAACCAACACAGCTGCCAGTCCTTTGAGAGGTGGATGAGGAGAAGAGACACGTGCAGTGAAGGCGAGTCTGGCGAGGGCGTGAAGTGCACGGCCATGCAATGATCCTGGTGCGGCTCCTAAAAGGCGTGGTGATTTCTCGCCGGGAAAGGGGTATTCTTCGGCGGCACCGACACAGGAACAAAGAGTGACCGCCGGTTATGAGTCAAGCGCCCCCTTTGCTACGCTCATCGACCGGTTCGAGCAGAACCGCGAGTCCTACAAGAGCCAAGGTTACAACGAGACCCAAGTGCGTCGGGAGTTTCTCGATCCGTTCTTCGAGGCGCTCGGGTGGGATGTCGCCAATTAACAGGGCCACGCTGAGGCGTACAAAGATGTCATCCATGAAGATGCCATTAAGATCGGCGGGTACACCAAAGCGCCGGATTACTGTTTCCGCATTGGCGGGGCTCGAAAATTTTTCCTCGAAGCCAAAAAGCCCGCCGTAAATCTGAAAGACGATCTCAGCCCTGCCTATCAGCTCCGCCGCTATGCCTGGTCGGCCAAACTCCCGCTGTCTATCCTGACGGATTTCGAGGAGTTCGCCGTCTACGATTGCCGAACTCGCCCGAACCCCTCCGATAAGCCCAGCGCTGGACGCATTCTCTATCTCACCTATCGAGACTATCTGGCCAAATGGGACGAGATTGCCTCGATCTTTACGAAGGAGGCTGTCCTCAAAGGCTCCTTCGACAAATATGCCGTCACCGATCGCAAGCGTGGCACCACCACAGTCGATGCAGAATTTCTAAAAGAGATCGAAACCTGGCGTGAGGCGCTAGCAAAGAATCTGGCCCTCCGCAATCCCACACTCTCCGTCCATGAGTTGAATTTTTCCGTCCAGCGCACCATCGACCGCCTCATCTTCCTCCGCATCTGCGAGGATCGCAGCGTCGAGCCCTACGGCCAGCTGCAAGCCTTGCTCAACGGCCAGAACATCTATAGATATATGGATTCGCAGGTTTGAGGAAGCGTTGTGACTGTTCAACAAGAAACCCCTTTTCTAGTATCTGAATCCCAGCGAACTCATTACCTGACTGAACGATATCTTGAGCATTCTTCACTCGAAGAGTTGGTCCAACGGTTAAAAGAGATCAGGCGCAACACGCTGACATTTTGTAGTGCTGGAATTCCATCGTATGATTGTTCTTCGAATGTAAGTGGACTGATAGAGAGAGCTGCACACGTAGAAGTTGAATTAGAGCTTCGTCAGGCAAGGTCAATGGTAATAGATTTGGCTTCTCCGGAAACATTTCTCCCTGAGTATCCGAAGATCAAGAAAGCGATTCGCGCATGGGGAGACCGTTCTCTTCCCATTTCTCCATATTTTGTTAAGTATGGAAAACCTGCTGAGCTGAAAGAGTTACACGACGAGGGGAATATCTGGATACGTCCGGCTTCAGGCTATAGCGATCGATCCTTGAATCTTGCCATTCGTGACGAGGAATTGGAGGCAGCTGTAGGGCTACCCGTAGGCACACGGCTGAAGATGCAACACGACAACGGTAAGTATCAGGAAGTTCCCATTGTTGGAAGGATACTCGCCACCAAGAAGTCGGAGACCGACTTTTACATATACTGCACCACAGCAAAATTTGATCACCGATTGTTTGACGATTTCAATTCCGATGCTTGTTTGTTGGTCCACGAACCAAAGGGCTTTGTCATGAAGATTGTGGAAGCTTGCAAGCAGAACTATTCCAATTGGTTCTTTGCAGAGAAGATGGTCTGCTATTACGACCCTTTGCGTCTTAACCGTATTGAGGACATTCTCTTCAGCAAGCACTTTCGGTTTTGGTATCAGCGCGAATATAGGATTGTGTTGAAACCCAAAGTTCCTATCCAAAGACTGGAACCGATTAAGCTGAGCCTAGGGAAAGTTTCAGACTTGTGTGAGCTAATCGCATTGTAGGGCAAGAAAAGATGCCCATGTCTTGTCGGGACCATTGCTTGACCCTGCCATTGACACCTCCCCGCAGACGGACTACCTTGCGGGAACGCGTTTGGCGATCTTGCGAACGTGTGGCCGACACTTAGTCATACAGCGAACATTGAGGACTCTGCTGAGGAGGGTGTGACGATGAACGATACGGCATGTCATTGGCATCTGGTTCGGCTTGGATTTCCTGTATCCATTGTCGTTTTGGGTCTTTCCTTGATCGGTTGTCCTCAGCCGATACCTAGGGTCGCAATTCCAGGTTCCGATGCGTCTCCTCCAACCATGGTCTGGCAGACCTACAACATGTTGACGAAGGAGAATGGACAGATTGTGAAAGATGGCCAATCTCTTGATGTGCCAGCTGGCGAGCAATATGTGGTGACGCTGGCCGTTGAAGATCTCAACAGTGGCGTGAAAGATGTCACCCTGAACGGCAACGTCCAGTATGCGTGCGAACAGGGCGGCCAGGTCGAGAACAAGAAGTTCTCTCTTGAATCGCAGGAAATGAAGCCTACTCCCGATCAGGAGAACAAAGTGCCTGTCACAGCCACACTTGTCTATGCTGTGGAATTCGGCAAGATGGGATGTAAAGAAAACTGGACGTTTGGCGGAGGGAAATTGTCTTTAGTGGGGAAGGCGCATAATTTCGTTGGTGGAGCTGAGATGAGGACGCTGCACTTTAATTTGAAGAAGCAAGTCTCACGATGAATGTCTGACGAGGGATTCTCGTCTCGTATTTCCTTTTCACCCAAGGGAATCACCGGACTGTCCTTCATTGTGCGCATCCTCCCAATCCCATACTTTTTTTTACAGGGCAACCTGCTTGATCCTCATGTGCGCGCGTCGAACGATAAAAATGACCCCTCCAAGCTCGCTCGTTCTCTCTTCAGGGATGGGGGCTGATTGATCTTCCACTGCGTGCATGGGACGAGCACAGTTTTAGCGTGCGCGTTGCGCGAGCACAGAAGATCATCAGGGCTCCATCCTTTTCTCAGCTCCAGGAGCAAGGGAGCAACACGGGTGTCATCCCGTCCCTCCATTCCTTGATTTTCCGATATCGAAGTCTGCTTTTCATTGTGCTACGTTTGTGATCTATTTGATCATTCATACGGGGGTGTGTTGGTGAAGCAGGGCTATCGGTTGATTATTGTCGATAAAGACGGCGTGTTGGTCTCTGAGTTTCAGCTGACGGAGAACGCCCTGGCCAGCCGAAGGCCTTTGTCGAGGCGCTCACACAGTCGATCGACGATATCGAAGAGGAGGAACTTTGAAAGGACGACGTCAGTCTTCGTTGTTATCTCACCCGGTTGCGCTATTCTCCAGGCGGGGAGTCGTCTCGCGTGATGTGCTGCTCCGCATTTAGGATTTCATCATTACCACCCCACGGAATGCGTGATTTTTCTCCCTACATGGTGAGGAGCATGCGTGCCGGGCTCAGGAAGTCCGTTCTCATTGAGAATACAGGAGTGTGTCTTGCCATGGCGACGATTCTGATCATTGATGACGAGGAAATCATCCGCGTGCTCCTTCGCTCTGTTCTTGAAGCGGCAGGGTATGAGGTCACGGAGGCTGTCAACGGTCGCCAGGGGCTTGCGCTGTACCGCCAGAGGCCAGTGGATTTGGTCATCACAGATATTGTCATGCCCGAACTGAACGGGCTGGACATGCTCCTGGAACTGACGCGTGAATTCCTCGATGCCAAGGTGATTGCAATTTCCGGCGCAGGAGAGGAAAAGAATGTCTTGGATGTCGCGAAACTTCTCGGGGCCAGACAGACTTTCCAGAAGCCATTTAGCATGCCGCAGCTCCTAGGCGCTGTGCGATACGAATTGGAACACTAGGAGCCTATTAATACCGCTTGACCAGGCTCTCCATGGCGTCTAGCATAGAGACGTGCTGCAGTGAGCCTCGCTGACTGTTCTATCCCTCGCGCCTCCTGCTTCCTTCTTGCGCGTTTGATTCCCCAGTCTTCGCCGCTCCTATGACTCAGCGTGATCATGAAGTCTGCGAGTATTGGGTGTGCCACCCAGGACCGAAGTAGCTCGGTTTCTTGAAGCCATTCGAGTTCGCAAATAGATGGTGGTCGTTTCAGTAGAGGCCTCAACCTACGAAGGAGAAACGCGATGACACCCGAAGAACAAATCACGAAGATGAAGAAAGCGATGACTCAGGCCATTAAGGTGATGGGAGATCGGTTTGGGTCGACGGAAGGGGATGTTGAGAGGGCGATTGAAGAGCTGAAGGCGTCCATGCAGATGGCGCCGGTCGCAGCGGCCCAGTCTCCTCAGAGCGCGGCAGCCGTGACCGCTTCGGTGTAGTGGTTGCAAGAACAGATTGAACAATAGGGTGAAGATCTGAGTGAGGGGCTCGCCTGATTTTTGCGCACGCTGAGAGGCTGCGGACGGGTTGGTCGTGCGTTCGTCGAGGAGCCGTCCACGCCATGGGGCAAGCAGCATCACGGGGATAGTTAGGAAGAATATCCCACGCAAGTTTGTGTGCTGACGCTGAATGCATCGTCAAAAAGAACCATGCGACTCTGGACGGGAGCGAGCATCCATTGGTTGTGGCACTGCTTCAGCAAGAAAACTGATCGTACGCTGGCGGAGATGCCGCAGCCTGTTGATCATGTGCAGCGCGCCAGTACGGTGCTGGAGACGGGCGGATCGTATTCCATCAATTGTTCTCGATCATGTGCCGCTGTCAGTGGCACACACTCATCGAGAAGGAGGACAGCCTTCATGCCGGATGATGCAAAAGATAAGAAGGTCCATGCCGTAACCAAGCCGGTCGGCGCTCCGTCACGGATACCAACTGATGGCGATCTGACGTGCAGCGAATCCCAGATTGAGGACATCCTCTCTGAGGGTGAGTCTAGCAGGCCGATGAGCAAGAGTGACAAGGGTCTTCTTCCGAAACGCCAGCCGAAGTCCTCGCAATAAGATGAATAGGGTGAGGTGCGGCGTGTTCTTTCCTGACCTGCCGGATCTACGGTGACGTTCGTTCCTCTGCAACCCACAAACGCATCATGCGAAGCCGCTTCTGCCGATATCGTTGGCATAGACCCTCCGTTGTCCTTTCCGACTACTTCTTGGCAGGCTAGTAGTTCTGAGAAAAGTGACGGAGTAGGCTAGCAGGATGCTGAAAAATCCCGCCAGCAGTGTTCTCACATCGTTCAGGCCCTCAACGTACAAGGCCCGGCCCTTCACTCGCTGCGACCTTGCTGGACGGACTTTTTGAGCATCCTGTGGGAGTGCTTTCCTATTGTGTCACATGTACAGACCAGAGGATTCAGCGTTTCAAATAGTTTTCCACTGCCTGCTAGATCGGCAGTGCGCCAGAGGGAGGACTGCATGACCGGACAACGGACTGATGTCAGGCCTCGTTGGCCTCTTCCGGCCCACGATTATTGGTCCACCCCCTTTGCGGAATCGTTGCTTCAGCATCTGGATCTTTACCGTGGGGCCTCCATTCTCGATATCGCATCCGGCCACGGAATCCCGGCGTTCTACCTGGCAGAGCTGGTGGGGCCCACCGGACAAGTCTTGGCCATCGATCTTAGTGAGCGTCAAGTCGAAAGTGCGCGAGCGATCCAAGGGGCGCATCTCCCGTGGTTGCGATTCGAATGCCTGGACATGCGCGCGTTGCCTGGGCACCTGCCTTGTTTTGATCGCATCACTGGCAATCTTTCTGTCATGTTTTTTCGTCCCAACCGGTTCGAAGCCGTCCAGGGATTGGTGGAACATCTCAAGCCCGGTGGCCAACTGGTGCTGACCTTCCCTTCGCTTGGTACGTTCGATTCACTCTGGCGTCGGATCGATCAGGAGATGGCGGTTCATGGTCTCCTGGTGGAACGCCGTCGGCTTGAATCGTACCTCGCTGAACGTCCGTCAGCAGAAGACGTTCGTGGATGGCTAAGCAGGCTTCATCTCACGCGTATTGCCGTGACCGAGTATCCGTTGGAGGTGGTGACTGGCGCCGGTCCGGCGTTTCTCCATCATCCACTGCTCAGGGGTGGCTTTCTTGATGATGCCTACGAATGTTTCGAGGATCAGGGCTTGGCGGATGAAGTGATGACACAGGTCTCGAAAGATGTAGGAAGCTTCACGCCACTGATTGCGCAGCGTTGCGTGTTGTCAGGCTGGAAGCCATAGGGCGGTGGGCTGGTGTCCGTGAAAGAAGGGATTGTCAGAACCACGCGTCCAGCTTAAAACTGGTATCCAAGTTCCACGATGTACATGTCCACGCCGAGACTGGACGGTCCGTACAGGCCGGCATCGGAGAAGTGCTGGGCACGAAATCCGGTATACGCATGAGAGAATGGATTGAGTCGAACTCCCGCGGTTGCGACGATTTGAACTGGGCCTCCAAAGTCTTGCACGCCGAACTTATGATTGCTGAAGAATCCTGGCCCCACCCCAGCATCGAAGGTGACAAGTCCTTCCCAGCCGCTTAACGCAAGTTCCGGCACGGCGGTCACCATCAGACCGCTCTCATCTGCTGCAGTTAGTAGCCCCGCGCTTGTGATCAGTCTTGTCTCTAGACTCCAGGGGATTCCACCGAGCGGCCATGACCAGGGGAGTCTGAAGACCGCCGCGACGTCAACCAGGTGGAAGTAGTATTTTTGCTCTTTCCCCAATAGGGGGGTTTTTGCACTGAAGCCAATGCGAGGGCCGATGCTTAGGAGGGCGATGTCCGCTGCAAGGCTGGGCGTGCAGAGTGCTGCGGAAAGCCAGAGGGTAAGCAGCAGAATCAGGAGGCGTGAATGTTGATTGTGGCGCATGCGTGGTCTCTCCGTGACCAGGATAAGTGTGCCATGGTTCGATGATCCCTCCAAGTCTTCTCACCTATTTTTACACCGCATGAATGTCGTGCGTGAAGCCATAATCTGCATGATTCATGAGCATGTCTGCAACAAACACCGATCCGCTGCACGATGTTCTTCGTCACACGTTGTTCGTGACTTGTGAGCGAGACAAGCTAGATGTGCGCGACGTAAGAAGATGGCACTTCCGACTAGTCTAGCTTTTCTTGCCAGTCTCGCGAGCCCCGCGCAAATACAGAGATACGCTTCATGGGGAACGCGTTCTGTGCAATTTCTCGACGTACTGTCATGCTAATGTGGCTATGTGGCTCATATTCGAGGTGGCATACCGTTTCACTCATGTGGGTGTGACCGTAACAGCACTCGGGCGAGACAATTACTGAAGCTCAGAGGCACCTGGGTGTAATTGGCCTGAGGTTGTGACCAGAGGGGTTACTACAGATCAAGAGTTGATCGAGACGAGAAATTGAATGTGAGGTATGAGGAACGGGGTATGACGTAAAGGGGCGCTTCAATTAATTGAAGCGCCCCTTCTGCAGTTGCAGCTTGTTGACGCTTTGTTAGAAGCGTCCGCGCCCGCCACGATCGCCACCACCGCCGCCACCACCGAAACGACCACCACCACCGCCGCCACCACCACCACCGGTGCGAGGTTCTTGTGGTTTGGCCTCATTGACAGTCAGAGGACGTCCGTCCATCTGTGAGCCATTCAACGCGGTAATCGCGGCCTTGGCTTCTTCCTGTGTGGCCATCTCAACGAAGCCGAAGCCTCGTGATTGCCCGGTGAACTTGTCCGTGATCACACGCGCAGACTCGACGGTGCCGTGCGCGGCGAAGAGGGTGGTGAGCTGTGATTCAGTTGCCGCATAGGGCAACCCGCCGACATAAAGTTTTGAACCCATGGGGGTTCCTCCTTCTGAAATTGATATTG
>JAYTTD010000075.1:0-24632 GCA_043745235.1 Nitrospira sp.
TATTTTTAAGCTGATGGGGCAGCCAAACTTGCTGATCGAAGTGGACCGGGAAGCGAGTGCGCGGTATGGCTTACAAGTATCGGATGTGAATGCCGTGGTCCAGGCTGCTATCGGAGGTCAGGCTGTGACCCAGGTATATGAAGGAGAACGGTTGTTTGATCTTGTCGTCCGGTTTCTTCCGGAGTTTCGACAGGATGTCGACGCGATCGGTAATATCTTGGTCAGTACGCCTGATGGGACGCGCATTCCCTTAAAGCAGGTGGCCTCCATTACGACGCAGACCGGCGCATTCAGCATTTATCGAGAAAACAATCAGCGGTATATCCCTATCAAATTCAGTGTGCGCAATCGCGATCTGGAAAGCACAGTGCTGGAGGCGCAGCGACTTATATCCACTGCGGTCAAGCTTCCGGAACGTTACCACATGGAATGGGCTGGTGAGTATGACCAATTGAGGGATGAACAGAAGCGCTTGTCGAAGATCGTCCCGGTAAGTCTCGTCATTATTTTATTGCTACTGTATATGGCATTCAATTCGATCACGAATGCGCTGCTGGTTCTGGTTGCGGTGCCCTTCGCGCTGGTCGGAGGAGTCCTGGCGCTGGTCCTGACCGGCACACCCTTTAGTATTTCTGCGGCGGTTGGAGTTATTTCCACGCTCGGTGTGGCAACGCAAGGTGGCGTCTTGCTCATTTCTCGAATTGAGGAATATCGTCGGGACGGGATGCCACTGACCGAAGCCATTATGAGGGGAGCCGATATGCGCATGCGGCCGATCCTGATGACGACCTTGGCGGCAGCGATCGGCCTGCTGCCGGCCGCGCTTGCGACGGGTATTGGGTCGCAGGCACAGCAACCGCTTGCCAGAGTCGTGGTGGGGGGGATGCTGACGGTTGCCGTCTTGATCCTGGTGGTCTTGCCGGTGTTGTATGACATCATCCATAGTTGGAGGGCCGGCTCTGAGCAAGAAAAACAAGGTGAACGGTGACATCCTGCGGCAACGACGTTCTTGCCGGTGAGTGATGGCCCTGACGGGACTGATCATCCATGGCTAGTTCAGTCATGACCTGAACAACTGCTGAAGTGAACCAAACCTTCAGCATCTCCCCAAGCGCGACTAGATCGTGTTTCTGCAGAATTTCATCTATCTCAGACTGGAAACGAACTGCCATGTCTTTCGCCTCTGCCCAGAATATGGCGGGGGTAGAGAGCGCCACCGAATGCCGGACTACTTCCAGAACCTCTTGGGAACATCAAACGAGTACCGGAGTTGAACTGCGATATATTTTTGTACGAGTCCCGGCTTGTCTAATGATAGATCCTGTTCTCGATACAGGCTCAGCTCCATATCCTCGCGTAACCGCAACGCAAGCCCTATGATCCAGTCCAACTCGGTAGGGTTGAATGTGTTTCCGGCCTCCCGGTCTGTAAAAAAGTTCATATCCCCATACAGCACGACTTTATTTTTGTAGAGGTCGAGATCCGCATGGGCCACATATCGGAAAAGGGCTCTTCCGGTATTATCTGGTCGCGCAAAGTAGTTACTGTTATGAAACAACCACCCGGCGCCGGCATAGGCGGTGAGGTTCTGATTGGGGAAGGTGCCTCGCCACCAACTTAAATCTTGGATAGCTTGAAATCGAGAAGTCACTAATGTATCGGCATACGCTTGGATGATACCGCTCTTGTCAAGAGGCGCATCGCGCTCATACTGGAGGCGCCAGCCCCATCGGTCGATCAGTCCCGTAAAGGCATAGGTGCCATCCCATTCACTCAGTGTGATCCAGCCTTTTGTTCGATCTGAGAAGAAGTTTTGATCGGTGTAAAAGGTCAGATATTGCTTGTAGAGATCGGTTTCCAGATGAAGCATGTGCCGGAGGCCGACCAAGCCCGTGTTATCTGGACGTGCGGCAAATGTCGGATTCGACAAAAAGGCCGCGCTTAGAAAGTATCCTCCGAATAACGTCTCTTCGGCCTCCCGTGCCGCCGCGTCGTCCGGCTGCTCCATCGACGGCAACGGGCGACCATATTTTTCCAACGCCAGGGATGGGGACGGTGAGGCCAGAAGCCCAATGATACTGAAGGCCAGGATGCCAAGAGCGTATGCGCGGGTGGTGATCGGGCGCCGTTCCAGACTCTTTTCTCTCTCTTTTCTGGCAACAAACAAAATTGAGTACACGACTAGGTAAAACTGTGTGTGACGGACGATGAGAAACGTCATGATGCACTCTTCTCTTCCCGTCCCCGAGGACTGGGCCGGAGCCATCATCACGCTCGATGGATTAGGCCACGAAAGGAGCAGCTACGCAGGGGGACCGGTAGATGCTCGAGGCATGAAATTCAAGCCGGTTATGTGAGAATGGCTATAACCACTCGCATCCATATGAATTCTCTCAGCACATATGGTTGTCCGGTATCGGCATGCGGTCGCGTAACAGCGTTCAACAAGCAGAGATCTCTGCTTTCTAACTCACTGAATACGATGTGTCAATCTGAAGTTTCGACCCCGTGCCGTTAGATCCTCAGGGTAGACTTTATTGAACACAGGTGTGAAAAATCTCCTCGCAGTGATTCGTTGCGTCAATCGATTGGGGCACTGACCTATACTCTACCCCTACCACACGATCCTCTCCCATGAGGAGATGCACCCAACATCCATGACGTGCTCCGGACCTACTGCCCTTTAAAAATGGAACTGATTCCTCAAGCATGGGCGCTTCCTTGTAGTATGACAGCACTGTTCCCTCAGCTGTCTTCCTTTCCTGAAGAGGATTGCCTGCACAGGCAATGAGTTCTTGTGTGCTTCTTCCAAGCAGTGCTTTCCCGATGGGGCTCGGTTCAATCGGCTGAGACACCGCACATCCGCCGAGCCAGACGGCGGTGCATGCAACCAAAGCTGAAATGGCGCGGATCATGTGAATCTGCATGGTTTTCTGAAACGGACGGTAACACAAACCGTTATTCTTTTTCTGCCATCCGTTTCCAGCAGACAGAATAAACACTATGCGGATATGACGGATAGCTGTGTCGGCCATGGGAGATTGGCTGGGAAGATACGACGGATTGGATTGCTTCATCTTATTATTCTGATCTGTCTCTTTTATTTGATTAAACAAGCCTACGTGGATAAATCAGACGGACCCATTAACGGTCTTCTGATGCTGACGAACTTTTTCAGCCTTCTGCTAGGCAGGAAACTGAATAAGCCTTCCTTATGGGCGATTCATAAACTCCCCACGAATGTTTGCTAGAATCATCTGGACCATGATTGTTCTTTGTACAAAGAACTTGATGCTCCTTCCTCTCCGACTACTGCTGACGATACTTGTCTGGCTCTCTTGGCCAAACGACACGCACGCGATCGACTATGGTAACGAGGTCACCGTCTGGATCGAACAGGGCCGGGCCGTCGCCACCAGTTTACTGAGCGGCCGTCGGGAGATTCCCCTCGACGCCCAAGAAACCGTGGCAGGCTCAGGTGCCAGCGGCATCAATGCTGTTGTCGTGACCTCGCGCCGACTGCTGGGTTTTTCCAGCCGTACCCTGTCTTGGCATGAAAGGGATCTCGATCTCACTGAACAGGTCTTCGAACGGCGGGTGTTGCCCACATTCAGCATGGTGAGAACGGACAAGCATCTGTACGGATTTCGCGGCGCGAACGGAATCTGGCTCGATGAACCTCTTGGGATACGAGAGACGGTCAAGACGACCAGGACGACTAATTATGGGGCGGTATTCGTCACGAACGAACGGCTCGTGGGCTTTGCCTCTCTGCTCGGCGACTTCTCCTCAAAGGCACTCGGCGTCCACGAGCGCATCACGCGGGTAGACAGCGAGAAGGGCCTCATCCTCGTCACCACCAGCAATCGCACACTGGTGTTCGGCAGCCGCTTAAACGGATGGGAAGAATTCGAGTGATACTTCGGCTGAGTTAACCCATATATGGGCATAGGGGGAGCCACGGCGTCTAGCACTTTTCATCTGACAGTGATAAGCAGGTCAGGTCGGCAGCCGAGACATTGAAAGTAGCCCTCCGCGGACGCTTCCACACCCAGGCCCCCACATGCAACGTGAGACCTTTTCATAGCTACTCACCCTCCCTCAAGACCGCACGCAGGCGAGACGGCCAGAAGAGGAGAATGCTCAAGTATTTGCCCCTGTCTCTGGACCGGCAAGATTCGTACTGTCTGCTAAGCTTGTCTTAGCAAAGACACAGAAATCTCGGCGCAAATGGGGTATGCGATGTGGCTTCGCCTTGGATCCGGGCTCTTAGTAACGGGAATACTATGGGGATGCGCGATGGTACCAGGTGCGCCGCCGACTGGCTCTGCGCCATTATTTCAAGCTGATGCGACCGACACAATCATCTTGCAGGCCATACATCGAGAACAGGAAACACTGCTGAGCACCTGCACACAACACCAGTCCTGTGACCAGGTACATTTCACCCGTGCGATGGTCGCGTTATTCCGGAATGGAGATGCGGCAGCGGCCTCCTTTCAGCAGGCGATTGCCGTCGCGCCGACTGGTCCATTCGCTGATTCAAGCACGCGCTGGATTCGATTTCTTGCCAACCGGACTGTCTCCCCCACGTCCGCCGATAAGCCCACGAGGGCAGCACTGGAGGTGATGCACGGGCTGGTGCGCGCCTGGCTGGAACAACAGCATGCGGCACATGCGTCTGTCGAATCGCGGGCTGTGGAAGCGGCCAAAAGCCCGGACCGAGTGGTGCACAATCTTCGGCAGCAAATTCGTACTCGTGATAAGCAAATCGCGGAATTGACGGATCAGCTCCATACCCTGAAGCAGATCGATTTAGACTCGCATGGGGCCAACAAACTGAGTCTGTCGAGGACTCCATCCAAGTAATCACGGCTGGATCGCATTGCCACTCTTAACCACATCGCCCGACCCATGCTCCCAGCGAGCCTCCCCTTCTTCCTGGCCCCCTGTCCGAATCAACGGATTGACTGCATTCGTGCGTTACAGCGCATACGCTCCAGCTCTTCGAATGACATGGTTCTTTCTTCCATGCTACAGTCCCATGCGAGACACGCGCCGGGCCTCCGGATCGAACCCGAACGAGGGCAAGATACACACCTCAATACGCATGCCTACCACTCAATCTTTAGATAACGTTCTGACACTGCCAAACCCCAAGGCACAAGGTCACGCCACGACCCAAGAAACTCGCCACGAAAGCGGTCCCTAACGTATCTACCATGCGTCTCTTAGTCCTTTCGCATATTGCCGACTGGGACTTTGGCCCGCAAGTGACAGTGTGTGGGCACGAGATCGTCGCCTGGGTGCGCCCCACGTGGGCGCGAGGCCAGAGGTATACCCACCGTTCTCAGGCGATCAGAACCACCATCAAAACGATTTTGTCCTGGCCAGAACCGATCCGGACTATTCAGCCGAAGTTCGATACCTGGACATGGCTTGAAAAGAAACAGATCCCGCGCATTCCCTGCCCCAACGTGAATGCGCCAAGATTTATTGAATATGTGAAAGCTTTGAACGTCGATCTCATCGTGGTCTGTGTCTTCCCTCAGATTTTAAAGGCGGCTATTCTCCATACTCCCCGGTTAGGCGTCATCAATTGTCATCCCTCATTACTCCCCCGTTATGCAGGACCGCAGCCTGAATTTTGGATGCTCAAGAATGGAGAACCACTTGCAGGGATCACCGTCCATGTGATGACAGAGGGCATCGATGCAGGGGCTATTGTCGCCCAATGCGAACTGATTGTCGGGGAGACCGAGAATATTGCGCAATTGTCACAGCGACAACACCATGCCGCCGCTCGCCTGCTGACAGAATCTGTCAACGCCATGGCGCGAGGAACCGTCGAGCTCAAGGCTCAAAATATCGCGGAACGCAGCTACTTTGGAAAGAAGAAAGCGACCGATACCATGGTCGATTGGAACGGGTCTGCGAGACAAATTATGAATCTGTTGCGCGCGCTACAGCCCTATGAACCTGTCACAGCCTACCTCAACGGGAGGACGATCAAGATTTACGAGGCACAACCTCAAGAGGGAGCTGCGTCAGGGGGAGTTCCCGGACAAATTATAGCTAGGCAACCAGGGAGACTCCTGGTACAGACCGGCAATGGATATCTGGAAATACAGTCCTATGAAATCGTCCCGTTTCACGGGTGGATCAATCATATCCTACAAAAGATTCTGATGCCCTCCGTCGGCTACCGTTTCGACCTGGCTCCGGCAGCGACGGAGCCTGCGCCTAACGAGCCGCAGGGAAACTCTGTCCACACGCGGTGATTTCAACGGTATGGCTACGGCCAGGTTCCGGTGTGTCAACGAGAGGAATCTGCCGGGAACCATATGCGGTCTCCCGTGCGCAAACGACGCTGATGAATCCAACTTATGGAAGGATGATCGCCTGTTCTGAATGGCCAAGACTTTTGAGGGTGGCTTCCAGGGGGTCGACCATCGGCGGTGGTCCGCAGAGAAAGATTACGGTCTCAGGACCGGGAGAAGGCAGATGTCGGCGCAGAATGTCCTCAGTGATCCGTCCGGTGCCTTGCGACCATCCAGCAGGCGGTTGCTCCAGGACATGATAACAATGGAAGTTTGAATGTTCGCGCACATCCCGCTCCCACTCCTCTTTGAAAATAATGTCTGTCTCGGTCTTATTGGCAAACAGTAGGGCCAGGTCCACTTCGAGGCGTTTCGTGAGAATCCAGCGAACGATGGAAATCATCGGCGTGATCCCGGTGCCTCCGGCCACCAACCCCACCTTCTTCGCCATACCATCGACCCAATGGCCGCCCTGGTTTGGCCCACTCATCAGCACGGTGTCTCCAACCTTCTGCTCATGAAGGTACTTCGAAATCAGGCCATTCTCGTAGCGCTTCACGGTCAAGTCGAAATAGCCCGTAGCCCCAGGCATCGACGACGGCGTATACGGACGTTTCACCGATTTTCCATTGATCGTCGCATGAACATAAAGATAATCGCCTGGCAGCATGTCTAAGGTCGCATCAGCAGGCAGGCTAAAGCGAAACGTCTTCGTGTCGTAGGTATCGCCAGTGAAGGTTGTGAGCTGGTAGGAAGTCGGCTCTTTTGTCTTGATACGCATGACTGGGTCCTTCATTTCCCCATCATACAATCACGACACGATGGTCGCAACAGACGTGATGATGTACGAGAGACGACGAACACCCTGATATCTGGGGGGGGGTAAGACCGAAACGATTCCGGCACCCATGTTATGCCTCTTCCATTGAGTTGCGAAGTCGCGCATAAACTCCGCCCGCTCCTCCCTCACACGTGAGGAGTTCGTCGAGGAAAGGCTGGCGTCTGTGCTAGAGTGCGGCCAGGACTCACGGAGACCCATGGCCCGACCGACGCTGCGCATTGCCTTCTTGCATCTGGCCCCGGTGCCGGGGGACCTCATCCAGAATCGTCGTGTGATCGAAACCGCCATCACCCGCGCCGCACACACAGGCGCGACGTGGATCCTTACTCCGGAGCTCGCAGTCTGCGGCTATACCTTTGCCGATACCCTCGGCACAGATTGGATCGAACCGCAGCCCGATCAGTGGGTGTCTACTCTTTGCCAGATCACAACTCGGCTTCGAATCACGCTCTTTCTGTCGCATCCAGAACGGGACCGCAAGACCGAGACACTCTATAATTCGCTCTTCGTCATCACGCCAGACGGATGTGTCGTCGGATCCCACCGCAAGATCAACACCCTTCGCGTCGGTTCCGAAGCCTGGTCGAGCCCAGGTACTCGCGCTGAATCGATTGCACTCGCACCCGTCGGGCATGTCGGACTGTTAATCTGCGCCGATGCCTACACCCCGGCAATCGCCAATAATCTCAAAGCCCACGGGGCGCAAATCCTCGTCTCATCAGCAGCCTGGGCGCCTGGGCTGCATGGCCCGAATGGCGAATGGGAACGGTGCACAAAGGACACCGGATTGCCGCTGCTGGTCTGCAATAGAACCGGTCCCGATCGCACGCTGAGCTTCACTCAGGCCGAGAGTGTGGTGGCCCAAGATGGACAACGGCTACTCTCCTTCCGATCCGCCCGCTCCTCCATCTTCATTATCGACTGGGATCTTGCCACCAACCGCCTCGCCTCCACTCGGTTCCAACAAATTTCCTTGTAGTCCTTCGATGAGCTGAGGACACAGACGCGGTGGACGGAGGGCAAAAGACCGTTACTCCTGAAGCGTGACTGGTGAAGCACGATAGGGAGATGGTTGCCCTCGTTTGTGTGCTTGAACCAGACTAACCAGACAGGCCAGATAAACCAGAGCAACTTGGCAAAGCAAGAAGGACGAGAGTCGAAAGGGAAAATTTCAGACAGCGGTGATGTAGTCATTGAGCAGACGGCAACCGGCGAAGAGGGTAGCCTCTTCATTCCTGATCCAGCGGCTGATGACACCCAGATAAGTGAGCGTATCCGCGACGGCCTTGATGTCTCGAATACCGGTATCGGACCGGGCTTTGGTGGGATTCACCGGTTGCCCACGCTCGATCAAGTAGCACAGCAGCTGTCGCTCAGGGCCCTGGCCGAGTTCGGCAGCCAGATGTTTCACGAATGGCTCCCATTGGGACCGGCTCGTTGTGACGGCGTCGTCTCCGTGGTGAAGCAGCAGTTTCGTCAGATAGGGGTGGTTCCCCGTCCAGTCAGCCAGTGAAGGACTCGTGCTCCTGCCAATCAGGGCTCGTGTTTCTCCATCGAGAAGAACTGACAACGGGTACAGGCGAAATTTTATGCCCGCCAATGCCTCGGAATGACCCAGTAGCGTTCGCAATCGTCGACCACCAGTCACCACAATGCTCGCTGCTCCTGCCGCCCGCGCAAGCAGCGATTCAATCGCAGAGTCGGCGAGGCTGTCCAGATTGTCCAGGGCAACGATCGCACCGGGAACCTCACCGAGCCGAGGCGACGGATCCGTGCCGAGGTCCACATTGATCACCATGCGGTCCACCAGCCTATCCAGGACGGCGCGAACCAGCGAGGTCTTCCCCAACTTGGGTCCGCCGATGACCGCCACCGATTCGCCCCTCGCGACGCGATCACGTAAATTCTTGACGAGCCCTGTGCGACCGATGAACGAATCTCCGGTAGCTGGGCTGGACATGAACGGTGAGATAAACATGGGCCACTCTACCACGTCTGGTCGATCCCTACTGCGTGCATCGAGAGAAGTCCTCTTGCTGCCTTCTCTGCTTCATCACACCTTCTCTCTCAAGGGAGTCGCCGGATTGTCCTTCACTGCGCGCATCGGACGAGCACAGTTTCATCGTGCGCGTTCTGCGAGCAAGAAGGACGGTCTAGTGGCTCCCTAATCCCCCTTTCAAGTTCTCTCGTGTTCGCATTTTAAAAAGAGTGCACCATACAGTCCTCGCAACCTGGCTTCCTTCGCCCATCAAGGGACTGTTGACCGAACATTTCTATCGGCGTAGCATGGTGCCTGACGTTCCAGTGAGGGCGGCTGCTGTCTCTTCCGCACGCTTCTCTCCGTCATATTGCGCGCCGGACCTCGCCACAGCCCTCTTCACTCCTACGCCGGACTTTGTGTCGTCGCGCATCACCGCCCGGATGCGGATCCTTTGAACGAGGGTCCCCATGGTAACTGTCAGCCGCCGAGTCCCCCTTGCCTTCTTGGCACCGAGCCTTATGCCAACTCTGTTCTCTGTGTTTCCACCGAATTCTATTCAGATAAATAAGCATCCGTCATTTTTACTGGTTGCTCTTGCATCTGCCGAACGAAGAGTTCGACATTATCTATCCAGAATCGGAAAGAGAACCGCACGCGGAAGGAGGTCGCACCGGAAAATGCAGTGAACGTCCGAACATCAGGGGAGGATCTGATCATGGCTTTGCACACACCCGTCACTGATCGCATTCTCGATCAAGTCCAACGCACACATGGGTGCGATCTGGATACGTTGACAAGGAGTCTTTCCGACCTATCCTGGGGCCAGGTTTTTCTTGAAGTCGATCGGCTAAGCCGGGAGGGACAGGTGCAGGTGACGCTCGACCCCAGAGGCTGCTACATGATCCGGCTGCCGGATCACAGCAGAGTACCCGAGACCTACGACGCCTGGCGCTAATCAACGAAGGGGCTTGAAGGGATCGCCTCCCGAGAGACGGACAGTCCATTCTGTGCGCGTCAATCGAGCACTATTACATGTCCCTTCCAAGCTTGCAGGCCTTCTCTCCTGGAGGGCGGCCTGTTTGATCTCCTACTGCGCGAGACTTTCTCACCCGCCCACCCGCTGGCAGATATTTTTCACCCGCCCTACCCTCCCTCCGATTGCTTCGCAATCGATTTCCCGGAACGTGCCATGAGGAGCCCAGGCGAGGGCCTTGCGATTTCCATTACTTCCCTTTAGGGGAACGTCCGAGGCTGCCCTTTACTGCGAGCAGGAAGGGCACACCTGGCCGCTCCCTCCCCATCCTTCCGAGGCCGCGCGTTGCGCGAGCACAGAGGATCAGCGGGGATGGAAAGATTGAATCGCCAACCAACGGTTTACGAATTCTAGGCAATCCCCACTGCATGATATGCTGCATGGCGCAGTGACCCTCCCTTTCTGACCAAGCCCTTTCATACGATCTTGCCACGGATTCATAGTGACAGTGAGCACTATTGATCAGACTGGACATCTCGATTGAGACATTATCTGAAAAACTCGCGATCTATGTATAACGGAAAGCGGCTTGTCCAACTATTTACTGTGTCATGACCGTGAACGGAAAAAGGAGGCACACCATGGCAGAAAAATCATGCGCGAACCCGCGCTGTACATGTCCGGCAGAACCAGGGAAAGAGTTTTGTTCGTCTAATTGCCGAGAGGCAAAAACAGGCGTTCCCTGTTCCTGCGCCCATAAGGGGTGCGGAGGTCCTCGTTAGTAGTTCAAGCCCTCACAGGGTACACAAAGTCACCACAGGCGAGGAGATGAGTATGGCGTGGTCAGATCATGAATGCGGTAGGTTTTCCCTCTCACGATCTACCAGGAGGTGTCCCATGAAAGTTCATCGACTTGTGGCCATTGCAATCCTGACCCTCCTTCCGGCATTCGCCGTCGCCGCCGCCGATGTACTCCCGCCTGCCCAATTGCCTGAGAGCGGTGGCAGGCCAACTCCTGGTATCACTCCCGAGAGGCCGTCAGAATCTGGTGTTCCGGCAATCCCTCCGTCCCATATAGATCCGGGTATCCAACATATGCCGGAGAGGCGCGGAGATCCACGCGGCTCCGTGAAACCCCCCAACCTCGATCCGAATATGTCAACGAATCCTGACGTGGCGCCTTCCCCACGCGAGGGCATCAATCCTCCCGGTGGAGCGAGACCTCAAGGGAGGCCAGGTGTCCAGTAGTGAATGGACAGCTTGACCCACAATAGGGAAACAGAGCCACTGCGAAGTTGGGAGAATGGCATGAATCTGGCCGGCTTCATTGCCGTATTGACGCATTCAGAGGGAAGGTCAGCACCGTGTGCGCTCAAGAAGTCGCCTCACGATGAATCCAAAGACATCCCTCGTTCCAATCGAGAGAGTTCATTCACCTGCACATGCTAGCAAGCAGAGCGAGCTGACCATGGATTCCTCTTACCCATCTTTGCCTGGACCGACTCCCACGCCCGACCCGCCGTTGCCGCCCGATCCATCGCCGTTTCCTGGCCCTCCATTGCCTGAACCGGCTCCCACGCCCAATCCACCCCAGCCCCACGATCCGTCGCCGTTTCCCGGCCCACCGGTCACAATAAGCAAACGTCCCTAAAACTGGCCCCAAATTACGTTGAGAAAACAACTCGTGAGTTTCGTGAAGCGGATTTGCGAGGAAGCGGAGCTGATAGCTATGGCGTAGCGCGGACAAGAACAGTTCTGTACTAGTCTACAGGCATGCTATAGACCATACGCCACATGCTCTTTTCTCCGAACGAAATGCGAGCGATGCTTCAGGATCAACGAACGACGCTGGCTAGCGCGCGTTCTGCGTGTAAGAAGGATGGTCTGGCAGCTCCATATCCCTTCCTCCCACGTTCGCTCGTTTCCCTCTTCGGAGGATAACCTGATCGATCCTCAAATCCGCGCATCAGACAGCACAGCTTCACCGTGCGCGTTATGCGAGCAGAGGACGACCGGGCTACCTTTCTTCATATCCAAGTTCGCTTGCCTTTTTGCCCAGGAGGGCAGCCTGTTTGGTCTCCCACTGCGCGCGTCGACCGAGGCGATTCTGATTCTTCACCTTCTCCATAAAGGACGGGCAAACCATCCTTTACTGCGCGCATCGGACGAGCACAGTTTCATCGTGCGCGTTCTGCGAGCAAGAAGGATGGTTGCCTGCCCTCGCTCCCCTATTCGAACAACTTCCTAACCCCCGCCTTAATCTGGTCCAGCCCCTCTCGCAAGTCGGTCTCAAGAACATCGGCCTTGGCCTGCACCACATCACGCTTGGCCTTGAGTTGGTCCTTGAACAACACCAGCTTGGTGAGTAGTTCCTGCTTCGTTGACTCCATCGTAACTTGCTGCTTGGCTTTCTCACTCTCAAACCGGTCCTTGAGTGCCTCAAGCTCAGCTTCGAGCGTGCTCCTCCGACCCACGAGATCTTCCCAGACCCTACCTGATTCGAACGTGGCCCCTTTCAGTTTCTGTTCCGCAACGGATTCGAACTCGTTCAGGGCTTTGAGAATCTTCGTCCTCTGCTCTTCAAACGTATCGCGGGCGTCCGCTTTGCCGAGGGCCAATTGCACTTGAAGATGTTCGAGCTTCCCCTGCACCTCGGTCTTCGCCTGCTCTGCCATCTCCTTCGACTTCTGCACGTCGGCCTGGACCTGCTTGAGCAAATCACGAAGTTGTTGCTTGCGCTGCTCCAGCCGCTGCAGCGCCTGATCTTTCGTCTGTGTCAGTTGTGCTTCCAGCGCCAACGCCTGGTGCTCCAACGCATCCAGCTTCTTGTCGAACGACGCTCTGAGTTCCTTCATTCGCGACATGGAGCCCTCCTCTGTGTGAAATGGAACATACAAACCAACTACGTTCTGCCAAGCATCGAAGCACGCCACAAAAGACGCCGGCTCATGTTCTTCTCACCAGCTATCCCTAGCCGACGACGATGTCGATCGTATCGCGTCACTTGGCGAGGGTCCGCACGTAGGCCAGCACATCTCTGCTCTCTTTTTCCGAGAGACGGGTATTCCAAGGCGGCATGTTCGGTTTGCCGGCATGGATAGTCTTCAACAGGTCGGCATCGGACTTCTTTCTGGTCGACGGTGATGTGAGGTTAGCCGGATCCGGTCCACGAAGAAACCTGTACCCATCCCCTCCGCCCTCCGGGCCATGACAACCGGTGCAGTGTCTGACAAACAGAGTCTTGCCACCTGCCACATCACCGCCATGAGCCTTGGGCTCAGCTTGTACAAGCGCCACAGTCCCGAATAGAAGGCCACTCACAAACCCGACCATCGAGACCCTGAGTATCCAAATCCTCTTCATGTTTCCTCCCCCTCAATATTGCCAAACCGACTGAGCGCCATCTGAGCCCGATATTCGATTGTAGGGAATAACCTCCAACCCCGCGCCGGAACACTATCCCATCGAATAGTGAAGCTCAACCTTCGTATGTGCTGCTCCATTATATATAGGAGCAGGCTCGTGGGTCCTCAACTGCGCGCCTCAAACGACCACTATAATGCCCCCTCCAAGCTTGCTCGTTTTTCTCTCGCGAGGGTGGCCTGGTCGATCCTCGATTGCGCGCGTCGAATGAGCACCTTCCGAGCGTGCGCGTTCCGCGAGCAAGAGGACGACCAGGCTACCCTCCTCCTACACCCACTCCGGCGCATACTCCTTTCCCGCTTCTTTTTCTGCGAACCATCGATACAAGGCAGGCAAGACCACCAACGTGAGTGCCGTTGAGGTAAAGAGACCACCGATGACGACAGTCGCAAGCGGCCGCTGGACTTCGGCACCGATCCCTTGCGCCAGCACCAACGGCAACAGACCCAGCAGAGTCGTCATCATTGTCATGACAACCGGGCGGAGGCGGAGGATGCAACCGGTGACGATCGCCTGGTCCATCTGCGTGCCTTCATTACGCAACTGATTGATGTAGGAGACCAGTACGATCCCGTTGCCGACCGCAAGGCCGAACAATTCAATGAACCCGATCGAAGCCGGCACGCTCAGGTATTGCCCGCTCAACCACAAAGCCACGACGCCCCCGATCAAGGCGAAGGGAAGATTGATAATAATCAACGTCGCATAACGGAGCGAGTGAAACGCCCAGAAGAGCAAAAAGAAGACGAGCCCCAGTGTGATCGGCACCACGATCAATAGCCGCGCGTTCGCCCGCTCCATGTTCTCGAAGGCCCCGCCCCACGTCACATGGTACCCTTCCGGCAGGCGTATCTGTCGTTCCAGCTTCTTCCGCCCTTCATCCACGACGCTGCCGATGTCTCGCCCGACGACGTTGAAGCCGACGTAAATGCGGCGCTTCACTTGCTCACGGCTGATGCGGGCCGGGCCTTCGCGCATCTCGATCACGGCGAGTTCGCTCATCGGGATCAGGGCGCCGGAAGCTGATTTCACCCGAATCTCCCCGATGGCGCCGATGCTGTTGCGTTGCGGTTCCGGAAACCGCAGCGTCAATTGAAACCGCCGCTCGCCTTCGTACACATGGGTCGCCGCCTTGCCGCCGATCGCGGTGGTCACAATCTCCTGCACGTCGACCACGTTGATGCCGAAGCGGGCGATCTTTTGCCGATCGATATCGATGGTGAGGTAGGGCTGGCCGGCAATCTGTTCGACCTTGATATCTTTGACGCCGTTGATCTGCTGCATCAAGGCGGCAATCTCCTCCGCCTTGTCGTGCAGCACATCGAGATCCTCTCCGAACAGCTTGATGGCGCATTCCGTCCTGATGCCGGAGATCATTTCGTCCACCCGTTCTTGAATCGGCTGGCTCATCAGCACGGAAATACCGGGGATCTCCGCCAGCTTCCGACGGATGGCATCAGTCAACCCAGATTGGGTCTTTGCCGTCTTCCAGGTGCTCCGGTCGTGCAACGATACAACCGGATCGCTCTCGTACGCTTCTTCCGGCTGGGTGGCAATATCGGCCCGCCCGATCTTGCTCACCGCCATGCGCACCTCGGGAAGCTCCAACATGGCCTTGTGGGTTTGCTTCTCCATCTCAATGGACTCGGCCAGCGACACACTCGGGAGCCGCATGATCTGAGGCGTCAGGGCGCCTTCTTCCAGAAGAGGGATGAACTCCCTCCCGATGAACGGAACGAGCGCGAGGCTGCACAGCACGATCGCCGTCGAGCTGGTTAGGACGAGACTCCGGTGCCGGAGCGTCCATTGCAACACAGGCACATAGCCCTGTTTCATCCAGCGCGTGAGGCGCGTTTCCTCCGGATGGTCTCCGCGCAAGAGCAGCGACGCGAGCACCGGCGAGAGGGTCAACGTGACCACGACCGAGGCCAGGAGCGCGATCACCAGCGTATAGGCCAGCGGCGCGAACATCTTACCTTCCATGCCGTGAAGCGTCATGAGCGGCAGGAAGACGACGCTGATGATCAGAATGCCGAAGAGGATCGGGCGGCCCACTTCTTTCGTGGCCTGGAGAATCACCTCTACTTTGCTCTTCCGCGTCGCGCCTTGGTTCAGCGCCAGGTGCCGATAGACGTTTTCCACCACGACCAGCGACCCGTCCGCGATCTCGCCGATGGCGATGGCCAGCCCGCCAAGCGTCATCAAGTTGGCCGAGAGGCCGAACCGTTCCATCACGATGAACGTGATCAGGGGGGTGACGATGAGCGAGGCCGTCACGACGATGGCGCTACGGACGTGGCCCAGGAAGAAAAAGAAGACGAAGACCACCAGCACGATCCCTTCGATCAAGGCATCCCGCACTGTATCGATAGCCGCCGTGACCAATTCGATGCGATCGTAGAAGGGCAGGATCTTCGTGCCGGCGGGAAGAACGTGATTCTGCTGCAGATCGTCCACCTTGGCCTTGACGCCTTCGACCACCTGACGGGCATTGCCTCCGCGAATCATAAGTACCGTCCCGATCACGACCTCCTGCTCCCCGTTGAGGACCACCGCGCCATGGCGAACGGCATGGCCGATGCGGACTTCCGCGACATCACGAACGAAGACCGGCGTGCCGCCGGACTCTTTCACAATGATAGACTCGATATCGTTCACGCTCTTGATCAGGCCCAGGCCGCGGACGATCGACCGTTCGGTATACCGTTCCAGCACGTTGCCCCCGGCATTGGCGTTGTTTTTGGCCACCGACTCGTAGATCTGGTGGAGCGTCAGGTCGAACTTGCGGAGCTTGGCTGGATCGACCATGACTTGATACTGCTTCACAAATCCGCCCATGCCGTTCACATCGATCACGCCCGGCACGCCTTTGAGCAGCGGGCGCAGGACCCAGTCCTGCATCGTGCGCTGATTCGTCAACTCCTCCTCGACGACCGTGGGATCGGCCGCCGTCGCATGAGGCCCTTCCACATAATATTGATAGACCTCGCCCAGCCCCGTCGTGACGGGGGCCATCACTGGATCGAGCCCCTCTGGTAAGCGCACCTTCGCTGTCATGATCCGTTCGAGCACCAACTGGCGGGCGAAGTAGATATCCACGTCGTCGTTGAACACGACCGTGATCTGGGACAGGGCGAATTTGGAAAGGGATCGGATCTCCGCTAAACCCGGTAGGCCGGTCATCTGGAGTTCGAGCGGATAGGTGATGAATCGTTCGACTTCGACCGGCGAGAGACCCGGCGCGTCGGTCAGCACCTGCACCTGGATGTTCGTCACATCTGGATAGGCGTCGATCGGGATAGACTGAAAGGCGAAGACACCGACGACGGACAACAGACAGGCGAGGCCAAGGACCAGGATCCGTTGCCGCAGCGAAAATTCCAGAAGAAAGGCGATCATGGTGTCGGTTCGATCTTATGGCGTTCCATTTCGGACTTGAGGACGAACGATCCCTTGGTCACGACCTGCTCACCGACTGTCACCCCGTCCAGTACCGTGACGACCTCTCCCTGCTCCTCCCCCAACTTGACCGTCCTCACCTCAAAGTCGTTCGTCCCCTTCTGAACAAACACCATCTTACCGGTCGGCCCGTTTTGGACTGCCACAAGCGGTACGGTCAGCACGTCAGGACTCAGTGCCGCATACACGCGGACGGTGGCGAACATCTCCGGTTTCAGCAGCCGATCGGGGTTCAGCACCGTCACCCGCAGGCGCATCGTGCGGGTGGCAGGATCGAGCACATCTCCGACGTAGGTGATCGTTCCCGGGACGATGGCATGGGGATAGGCAGACACAATCACATCGACCTTCTGGTCCTTGCGGATGAACTGCACGTCTTTCTCGGGCACGTTGCCGACCACCCACAGATCCGAAAGATCCGCGACGGTGAAGAGCTTCTGCTGCGTTTCGACCACTTCGCCGCGCGTGATATTGCGCATGATGACCCGTCCGTCGAGCGGCGCGCGCAGGGGCACATCGGCCTTGATCGTGTGCTCGCGATCCAGCCGCTTGACTTCCTGCTGGGGGACGCCGAATAGTTCAAGACGATTCTGCATTTCGCGGGACTCGGCTCGCGCCGTTTTCATTGCGGCCTCCCGGCGTTGCAACTCAGCAAGACTCACCACCTTCTGTTCATACAAGTCCCTCGCACGCTCGTACGCCAGTTCCGCTTCGTGCAATTTTGCGGCAGCTTTCAGGTAGGCCCCCTCCGCCACGCCGAGGTCCGTACTGTGGAGCATCGCCAGTAAAGCATCTTTCTTCACGTCTTGACCGACATCCACATGGACCTTTACCACGCGACCGCGAATGAGTGCGGTCACTTCAGCCAGTTCATTCTCGTTGGGTTGAACTGTGGCAGGGAACTCCCGAGGCACACGCAACTGCCCACGGGCAACCGGCGCGACCTCGATCGCCGTCCGTGCGAGTTCTTCGGATGTGAGATGGAGCACTCCCGGCCTGTCAGCCACAACGGATTTCATGGCCTCAGATGCTTGGTCGGGAGTTCTCTCGCAGGCAATAAGGCCAGCTGATACGAAAGCGACGAGGCCGATCGCCAGGAGACCTCTTCCAAGTCCCCTGCCCTTCAGCCTTGACCACTGTGTCTCAACACAGATATCCATCAACCGATGTAACCGCCAGGAGACTCTTGACCTCATGGTCCTATAGACCCTATAGAAGAAGCCAGCATGAGGTGTGCCACGGAAAATTCAGGTCTTTAGCGGGAAGAATGGGCGATTTAGGAGCCTTTTGCCACGTTAGCGACAGAGGACCGTGGTGAAATGCGACAGAGGAGATGACAGAGGCGAGTAACCAGCAGGGATGGATGACCGAGCGGAGGGAGTGACGTCGCGCGCGGAACCAACTGTCACAGGAATTCGCAAACGCCTAATCAAGGTACAAACACGGAGGAGTGCGCCTGTTCCGTGGCATTTCAGGGCAGAGGGCACGGCGCCGTTGCCCCATAGTGCCACGTAAACCGAGCCGGCACTTGTCCATACTGCTCCCGCGTTCATGCTAACCCCTCTGTTCCTCTCGAATTTGCGCAAGCATCTGCGCCAATCATACATGGCATTCCCTTTGCTTATTTCATTTTCTGTTCGAACCATACAGACATCTATCTCTTTCGAGCGAGGGAGGTGGCCATGCCAGTCCTGAAACGACTCCAGAGTTATCTCGACGCAAACAAGATTCCCTATGAACTGGTCAGCCACCCGAAGGCCTATACCGCGCACGACGTGGCGCAGACACTCGATGTGCCGGGCAAACTCGTCGCCAAAGTCGTGATGGTGAAAGCCGATAACTATTTCGTCATGACCGTGTTGCCTTCCACCTGGCGCGTAGATCTGAAACGATTGCGAGACGTGCTGGAGTCCCGCGACGTCCGATTAGCGACAGAAGCAGAGTGCGCGAATCTGTTCCCCGATTGCCAAGTGGGAACGATGCCGCCATTTGGCAATCTCTATGGCGTGGAAGTGTACGTCGATCAACTCCTGACGGAAGACGAGTCCATCGTCTTTGAGGCCGGCACCTATGTCGGCGCGATGAAGCTACGGTATAAGGACTTTGCCGATCTCGTTCGTCCGAAGGTCGCTGCGTTTCATCATGAACCGTCGAAGATCGAAGACTAGGCCGAACGCAGCCACGGTCACGACGAAAAAGCGGTTATGAAATGAGAAGAGCCATGAGATGGTAGTCTATCCACCTCACATTTCCCGCACTAGCAGCCGAACCAGAGGACAGAGGAACAACGGTCTCGCTCCGGAAAGAGATCAGGGTATTAGAAAAGAGGATGATGGGGGGCACTTGTTGGTGGAGCCGAGGAGTGAGCCCCTCCCACATTTCCAAGAAATCGCCAGGCCCCTTCCTCTTTGACGAGGTAGTGCACCTCACGCACCCAGCCATCAATGGCGATGGGCTTCCCCGTCTGCTTCTCCGTCCCGTAGAGCCCTCCGGTGCAGGTCACATACGCTTTTCTGGCGCCGTCGGCCTGGACCAGTTTCAGCTCGGTGAAGACATGGGATGAACTGATGTCCCGGTAGTGGAGAAACACTTCCTCCCAGACTCGGCGCACATCCGATCTTTTCAAGCCATGATAGTTGTAGTCCGTAGCGTAGAACTTCATGAGCGTATCGAGATCGGCCTTCTTGACCGCCGCTTCGGCCTCATTGAACGCTGCGACCAGCTCCTTGATGACCGGCTGATCGGCATCCGCCCCCACTCCCGGTGCAAATTCCACAGCTGCGGCGACGGGAGTCGGCGGTCGGCATTGGGTCAGGATCAGGGTTCCTGCCAAGACCAGGATGATCTTACGCACGCCTCTTTGCTTCATGGTTACAGCCTGACGCAATGCTCATGCCATCGCCACAAAAGTGGGAAACGCTTCTTCGATTTTCAGTAGCCACCCTCTCATCGAAATCAACAAGCCCATGACGGGCTAGGATGAGATCGCTGTAGCCATTTACCGCAACCTGCGCCCGCGAAAATGCGGCTCGTTGCCCTCTGGATTTTCTCCGTGCGCGTAAGTCATGCCGCCTGATCTATCCTCTTGATTCCTTCAGCCGAATACAGAAGACTCTTTGCTCTCCAACGGCGCTACTCTGACTCGCCATATACAGCTTGAGTTCTAACTCCAAGTGCAACACTGCCGGCCCTGATGGGCTACGGTGTTGCCATGCGAACGAACGGCTATACGCACATGAGTAGCGACGAACGTGAGACCCTGAGTCTGGGACTGGCCCAAGGCCAGTCGTTGCGGATGATGGCAACGGTGTTGGGACGCGCCCCCAGCACCGTGAGCCGCGAATCCGCGCGCAACGCGCGGGGCCACCCGTACCGGGCCTGCCTGGCGCAGTGTCTGGCGGTGACTCGGGCGCGCCAGCCCCGGCGGCCGCGTAAACTCCTGGACCCGTGGCTGTGGCAGTATGTCCGGACCCACCTGGGTCAGGGGTATTCGCCCGAGCAGATTGCCGGGCGTCTCCGACGCGAGTATCCTGACGACATGCGGAAGCGACTCTCGACGGAGACCATCTAGGTGGCGTTGTATGTGCTGCCACGTGGAGCCCTGCGCACCGAGCTGTTGGCCGCCCTGCGTCAGGCGCGCACGGCGCGCCGCCCTCGAGCGCGCGGCAGGGATCGACGAGGGCAGCTCCTCCACATGACGCGGATTGCCGACCGCCCGGCGGAGGTGGCCAGCCGCACCGTCCCCGGCCACTGGGAAGGAGACCTCCTCAAGGGGGCCCGAAATGGTTCGGCCGTCGGCACCCTGGTGGAGCGGACCACACGCCTGGTCATTCTGGCCCGTATGGAGGGGACAGATGCGGTGAGTGCCCGCGAAGGCTTCACGCGAAAACTCCAGCATGTCCCGGCTCCACTCCGCAAGACGCTGACCTACGATCGAGGGAAAGAGATGGCCGAGCATGCGCGCCTGGCCCAGCGGCTTGCCATCCGGGTGTTCTTTGCCGATCCGCACAGCCCCTGGCAACGCGGGACCAATGAGAACACGAAGGGCCTGCTGCGCCAGTACTTGCCAAAAGGCACGGATCTGTCGGGTTATACGCAGCGCGAGTTGAACGCCATTGCATATCGACTGAATACGCGCCCACGCAAGTGTCTCGACTTCGCCACGCCGCTGGAGGTCTTCACACAGTTGCGTCATCATTCACCCGTTGCACTTGGAACTTGAAACCGCCAGGGAATTATTTGGACAATGCAATTCACCAATGACGACTCAAGATTGTGATTGAGCTTTCGAGCGCGTAGCGTTGGCCCCGCTGCTCTGGCAAGACCTCCCAATTGTCGGCAACCGAGCCGGTGTGGTGCTTACGGAAAAAATGCGGAGTCGTTGCGGCATTAGCCATGACAAGACAGGATCGAGACACTGCAGCGATAGGGTGATTAGCGAGTTGCGTGTGTGAGGGACTGCAGCCGTCCTAACTGTTCAGCTACGCGAGAGAGTTCGCCTGGGGTCAGCGGGGTTCGACTAAATCGTCCCTGATGGTAGAGGGCGGTCACGTCAGCCACCATGGGACCGGCTGCTTTCCATTCCTGTTCAACCAGTCTGACAAATTCACTGGCTGTAACAGCTGGAGGTTTGCTCACGCCGTGTCTCTCTACCGTGCGAAGCATGCGGGTATAGAGCTGGACTATCACAAGCTGCGGGTGCGATGTCGGAAGATGTGTGGTGGCCCAGAGTCCTATCCTATCCCGAAGCATGAGGAGGAGCACGGCTAGGCCGACCACGATCACCCCCATGACGAGTTCCAGCATGCCAGGCTGGAACGTTCGGGCCATGCGCGTCAGACCGCTGAGGGCCTGGCTTATCGGGGCACTCAACGCCGATACCCAGCGGCTTACTCTCTCACGCAACGCATCACTACCTTCTCGTACTCCATGAACGACAGCCAGTTGATCCTTCGCACTAAAATGCACGAACAGGCGATCCCACTGTAGCCGAACGGATTCTGCGAGTTGGCTGAGAGGCTCCCAGCGAGAGGTGGCAACTGCTGTGCTAACAGTGGGAGTGGGATCCATGGTGATCCAGCCTGAGTGAGGAAAGTAGACCTCGACCCAAGCATGGGCATCCCGCTGACGCACGGTGAAGTAGCCCCCATATTCGTTCCATTCCGTGGCCAAGAACCCGGTCACGAGTCGAGCGGGAATGCCTACAGTTCGCAGCATCACAACCATGGCGGTCGCGTAATGTTCACAGTACCCGGTTTTTCGCGTGAAAAGAAATTCCTCGAGTGGATGATTGAGCGTGGCCGTGTCGGCTTCAAGGCTGTATCGATAATTGTTCAAGAGATGTTGCTGGATCGCCAGCGTCCGTTCGAAGGGGGTCGTAGCCTGCTGGATGACGCGATACGCCAAGTCTGCAATCTGTTGCGACTCCAGGGGAACCTGAAGGTAGTGGGAACGGATTGAGTCGGGATAGGCCAGGCTCGACGCGGTTCGTTCGTCCGCGACGAGCTGTGGAACTTGAGAGGTGACGGAATATCGGATGCGGGAAGAAGGAGGAAATGGCAAGTGGAGCCCACTCATGGCATCGACCTGTAGGGCGAGAAACTCACCGCTCACGAGTTCAGCAAAAGGCGCCGCAAACAAGACTGCGGTATCGAGCGTTTCCAGCAGGATATCTTGGCGGATCGTTCCTGACAGGCTGTCTGAAGGACGGCTGCCGGCTGGGCGAGCGAGAAATGTTCCGTCTGCCACGAGACTCAACGAGCGCCGGCGGGTTCCGCTGTGGCTCCATGATCGTCCATCGTACTGATCGTAGGCGAGGCCTCTCAGGTAAAAGCGATCTTTTTCAATAGCGGGTTGGTCCGGCAGTTCAACCCGCATGACGATCTGAGGGTCTTGTTTGACTGACCCGATCGTCCCCAGGTCGACCCGATCGGAAAACCCCGTCGTCCGCAGTGCCTCCCCGCTCGTCTTCTGCAATACGCCCGCACCGATACGAGGAATGAGAAAGAAAATGGCGAGCGTCAAGGCAACCGTCAGGACGGCGGTTCCGTTCGTCAACCAAAAGAAGCGGTGCGTGATACGGCTCGGGAATGCCGTGTGACAGGCTGCCGTGCTTGGGGGTGTGACGACGGCAGGGATTTCGTTTGTTTCTTGGGTCAAGTGATACAGCAAGAGTGTCCAGACAGCCGTCAGTAGATACAGCAAGAAAATTGGAACATACCACGCATCGGTTGTCAGTGCCGCAGACGCCAGGATGGCCATGAGACTAATCGCATAGAGATGCCGATAATCACGCCGCTGTTGAAGGGTGAGTAACTTGATGCCCAACAGCACGACCAAAAAGTGAATGCCCGCCGGGAGAAGATCTCGCGATATCACGGTGAGATCGATCAATAGGATGACAAAGGCGCCGATCAACAGGACATTCCACAGGGTTGGTGAGACCGCGACCTGTGTCATCGCCCGTCGGACGAAAAGGACTCCTCCTGCGTGAAGCAGCGAGATGAGGAGAATGATCGCTGTAGGGAGGACAAGCCAGAGAGGGACGCTCTGTGCAAGCACGAGCCCGCTAAATGCTATGGTGGCGAGGAGGACGGAGCTGAGGGCAAAGGCCTGATCAAAAGGCATGTGTCAATTCTTCGAGTTGCGCGGCATGGAGCACCCGATCAGCTTGCACCGTGTTAGTGGGTGCCGTCTGATCCGACCAGGGTACGACCGCCACCGTATAGCCCTGCTCGCCTTCGTAGGTGAGCGGAGGGGGCTCGCCGTAATGGCCAACTTCACTGGTTGTAGGTGGCTGCCGTTGGCACAACGCCAACAGGCGCAGCATCACCAAGAGATGAGGGGATCCCGACCCGAGTCCTGAGTCTTCTGTCCCTACGATGAGTCGCACGGGGTAGGCCCGCTCTGTCAACTGCCAGAGAAGCGATGCCACGAACGTCACGCTTCGTTCGAATAGGGGCTCGCACTCTTCGGGGGCCACAATCGAGAGGACAACGGTGATGCGTCGTTGATCCTCCGCTTCGGTTTCCCTCACGATCAGCTGAGAAGTGCGGGCAGTGGTCACCCAATGAATGGCTCGCGAATCATCGCCTGGTTGATATAAACGAAGGTTATGCAGTTGGGTTCCATCTCCTCGTCGTGGGAGAGATGCTCCTTGCCCTTCACTGACCAATTCATCCACGAACCGCAAGGTGAGGGGCTTGATGGGAGGGCTGACAAGCAGATGCGCTTCCGTGGAATAGCGCCCTTTCTTGAGGAACAGTCCAAAGGGGAATAGCGTCTGAGCCTCGATGCCGTCGAACCGGACCCAGCCACGTTTTGTGGCAAGCAGTGGATAGGACAGGAGCACAGAACTCTGCGGGGGCAGGAGGTGAATCGCAAGACCTCGGTCGACATCTTGGCCTTCGACGACATCGAGTAGGTGCAGGGAAAAGCTGGGCAGGTGCCGGTTTCGGTTGGTGACCGAGAGGGTGAGGGTGGTCGGCTCGTTGGCCATGATGAGATCGGGAACATGCCGACGAAATTCCAATCGCCGAAGACAGTGCTCCGAGAGCAATCCTGAAATCACGATGAGGCTGAGCATCATCGCCAGGAGTAAGTAAAACAGATTGTTGCCGGTGTTGATGGCAGCGA
>JAYTTD010000076.1:0-6531 GCA_043745235.1 Nitrospira sp.
GTACAAAGCGAAGGGCATCGGCTCGATCGTGGTCGGCGACGAGAACTATGGCGAGGGCAGCAGCCGAGAGCATGCCGCCATGTCACCGCGGTTCCTCAATGTGCGCGTCGTCATGACGAAGAGCTTTGCCCGCATCCACGAGACCAATTTGAAGAAGCAGGGGATCTTGGCGTTGACCTTCGCCGATCCGAAGGACTACGAGAAGATCGAGCAACAGGACCGCATCAGCGTGACGGGGCTCAGCAGCTTGGCTCCCGGCAAACCAGTGCAGGTAATCATTTATAAAACGGATGGCAACATGCTCACCATCCAGGCGAACCACAGCATCACCGAACAGCAGATTGCGTGGTTCAAGGCTGGTTCAGCGTTGAATGCGCTGAACTAACACGATGCGGAAAGAGGAGAGAACATGAGCACAACAGCGTCAAAGATCATTTACACCAAGACCGATGAAGCGCCCATGCTGGCGACCTATTCGTTTCTGCCGATCATTAATGCCTTCAGCAAGGCGGCCGGTGTGTCGGTTGAATTACGGGATATATCATTGGCGGGACGCATTCTCGCCCTGTTTCCCGACTACTTGACGCCCCAGCAAAAGCAGGCGGACGCGCTGGCAGAATTGGGCGCCCTCGCCAAGACGCCGGAGGCCAATATCATCAAGCTGCCCAATATTAGCGCCTCGCTGCCTCAGTTGCAGGAGGCCGTCAAGGAATTACAGGGGCAGGGGTACAAGCTTCCCGAATACCCTGAGAGTCCGAAAGACGACAAAGAAAAGGACATCAAAAATCGGTACGACAAAGTCAAAGGAAGCGCCGTCAACCCGGTCCTGCGCGAAGGCAACTCGGATCGTCGAGCGCCGCTTTCCGTGAAAGCCCATACCAGAAAGCATCCGCATAAGATGGGGGCCTGGAGTCCAGATTCCAAGACCCATGTGTCCCATATGAAGGGTGGAGATTTCTGTTCTAATGAAAAATCAATGACGACGACTGCTGCGACCGACGCGCGGATCGAGTTCGTCGGCCAGGACGGCAAGACCACAGTCCTCAAGCCGAAAGTGCCTCTGCAAGCCGGTGAAGTCATCGACGCCACGTTCATGAGCCAGCGCGCGTTGCGCACATTCATTGAGGAGCAGATTCAGGATGCCCAAAAGAAGGGCGTGCTGTTTTCGATTCACTTAAAAGCCACCATGATGAAGATCTCAGACCCGAAGATCTTCGGTCATGCCGTGACCGTGTACTATAAGGATGTCTTTGAAAAGCACGGTGAGACGCTCAAGAAGCTCGGCGTCGATCCGGACAACGGTCTCGGCGACCTCTATGCCAAGATCAAGTCATTGCCGGATGATCAACGCAAAGCGATCGAAGCCGATATTCAGGAGGTCTACAAGAAACGGCCTCCGATGGCGATGGTGAATTCCGACAAGGGGATCACCAATTTGCACGTGCCCAGCGACATCATCATCGATGCCTCTATGCCCCCGGTCATTCGCGACAGCGGAAAGATGTGGGGTCCGGATGGCAAGGCGGCGGACGCCAAGTGCGTGATTCCTGATGCCAGCTATGCGCCGGTCTATCACGAGGTCGTTGAGTTCTGTAAGAAGCATGGCGCCTTTGATCCGAAGACAATGGGGAGCGTGCCCAACGTCGGACTCATGGCGCAAGCCGCAGAGGAATATGGATCGCACGACAAGACCTTCAAGGCATCTGGTAACGGGACGATTCGTGTGGTCGATGCCGGAGGAAAGACGTTACTGGAGCACAAGGTCGAAGAAGGCGATATCTGGCGCATGTGCCAGGTGAAGGATGCGCCGATTCAGGATTGGGTCAAGCTGGCCGTCACTCGCGCGAAGGCTACAGGAGCTCCGGCGATATTTTGGCTGGACAAGACCAGGGCGCACGATGCGGAGCTCATCAAGAAGGTGGAGCGCTATTTGCCGAATCACGATACGAAGGGCCTCGATATCAGGACCATGACTCCGGCTGAGGCGACGCGGCTCTCGTTGGAGCGGATCAAGGAAGGCAAGGATACGATTTCTGTGACAGGAAATGTCTTGCGCGACTATCTCACCGACCTGTTTCCGATTCTCGAAATCGGGACCAGCGCGAAGATGCTCTCGATCGTGCCCTTGCTGAACGGCGGCGGTCTCTTCGAGACCGGGGCCGGCGGTTCTGCGCCGAAGCATGTGCAGCAGTTCCAAGAAGAAGGCTATCTGCGATGGGATTCGCTGGGTGAATTCCTGGCGTTGGCCGCATCGTTGGAGCATCTGGCTAAAGTCGCCAACAATCAAGCGGCGAAGATGCTGGCGGACACGCTTGACCAAGCCAACGCGAAGTTTCTGGAGAGTAATAAGTCTCCGGCCCGCAAGGTCGGCGAGATCGACAACCGCGGCAGTCATTTCTATCTCGCCTTGTACTGGGCGCAGGCATTGTCTCAGCAGACCCAGGATAAGAATCTGCAAGCACGGTTTGTGAAGATCGCCAAAGAACTCGAACAGAATGAAGCCAAGATTTCAACTGAGCTGCTCGCGGCGCAAGGCAAGCCGGTCGATGTCGGCGGGTACTATCATCCTGACGATGCGAAGGCCTCCAAGGCGATGCGCCCAAGCGCGACGTTGAATGCGATCGTGGACGCAATTGCGTAATAGCCCAGTAGTAGTTAGACGTCAGGTGTAAGGGGAGGTTTCGCTCCTCACGTTTCACGTTTTACGTCTCACGAGAGAAAGATGGCACAAGAAGACAAAGAGAACATCATCGATCAGCCGGAAGTCCTTCGGCACAAGATGGTCACCATCGAGATTGCCGGCAAGAAGTACGACGTGCCGGAGGGAATCACGATCATCAAAGCCCTGTGGTACTCAGGGCAGGAAGTTGTCCGAGGAGCCGGCTGTCTTGGCGGGTTCTGCGGCGCCTGCGCGGCCTATTATCGGACCAAGGACGACCCGAAAGTGCGGACCTGTCTGGCCTGCCAAATGGCAGTGCAAGACGGTATGTCGATCACGATGATGCCGCCGTTTCCAGCGCGGAAGGCTACCTACGATATTCAGACGCTCAAAGATCCGAAACAAGACCTCTTCAATCTCTATCCTGAAACGCCGCTCTGCCGGAATTGCAACGCCTGTACCGAAGCCTGCCCGCAGCAGATCGATGTGCGGGAGGGAGTCTGGAAGGCCGTTTTCGGTGACTTCAAAAGCGTGTCCGAGATGTTCATGGATTGTGTAATGTGTGGGATGTGCACGCCGGTTTGCATCGCGGACATCGCGCCCAACCTCGTGGCCCTGTATGTGAGCCGGGCGCAGGGAGCTCATTTCATCGAAAAGCCTGTGGGCCTGGATGTGCGGATCAAGGAAATCCAGGACGGTCGTTTCAACGACGAGTGGACCAAGATTCTTAAGATGACAGAAAAAGAACTAGCTGATCACTGCGCAACCGTCAAGTGAGGCGTCAGTGGTCAATGGTCAATTGTCATTGATGGGGGGGGGTTGTTGCAAGCTTCCACGATCGACCTTTGATGAATGACGATTGACGGATTGAAGTAATGGACATCCACGCTCTCCAACAGATTGTTCACAGTACCCGGGATGCTCGCCGGAAGCAGACCATTCAAAAATTTCCTCCCGCAGAGCAAGATCAACTGATCCACAAGTACCACCCTGACTACCGGGCCAGCGCCTATCGTCCCATTCGCTTCGGGCCCAATGCCGATGATAAGACGGTCGTCGAGTTGGCGGCATTGCTGGAAGGCGATAGCCCGATTGCCGATGAGTTCGATCTGACGCCCGACTACACGACCGACGTGCTGGTGGTGGGCGGCGGGGGCGCCGGCTGCGCCGCTGCGCTCCATGCGCATGGGGCGGGCGCCAAGGTCATCCTGGCGACGAAGCTCCGTCTCGGCGACTCCAACAGCGTGATGGCTCAGGGGGGCATGCAAATTTCTGTAGCCCCAGGGGACTCGCCTGTCACCCATTTTGTGGATACGCTGAAGGGCGGCCACATGCAGAACGACCATCAGTTGCTCAAGGTAATGGTCGAAGAGGGTCCCTCAATTGCGAAATGGTTGTTGAGCCTGGGTGTGCTGTTCGATCGTGATGGGGACGGCAATCTCCACGTGAAAAAAGGCGGCGGGAGTTCGAAACCTCGCCTCCTGACCTGTTCAGACTACACCGGCCTTGAAATCATGCGGGTGCTCAAGGACGAGGTGCTGAATCAGAACATCCAGTTACTCGAGTTCTGCGCTGCGGTCGAGTTGACGAGTGACGAGAAGGGGAACTGCACCGGCGCCATTTTCAAAGACCTCGACAACCATCGCCATGTCGTTGTCGCCGCCAAGTCCGTCATTCTGGCGACCGGCGGGATCGGACGGCTCCATATTCAGGGATTCCCGACCAGCAATCACTACGGTGCGACCGGCGACGGGCTCTGCTTGGCCTATCGAATGGGCGCCAAACTCATGCACATCGATACGTTCCAGTATCACCCTTCCGGTGCGGTCTATCCCGAACAGCTCATTGGGGCGTTGGTGACAGAGGGCATTCGATCCGAAGGCGGCCATTTGGTCAATGCGAAGGGTGAACGGTTCGTCAATGAATTGGATACGCGTGACGTGGTGTCCTCCTCGATTATTCGCGAGTGTGAAGAGGGGCGCGGCATCCGCACGATGTCCGGGCGCATCGGCGTCTGGCTCGACACTCCGCTCCTCGATGCCGAACAGGGTTCCGGCACCATAGAGAAACATTTCCCTGCCATGATGATGCAATTCGAACGATTCGGCATCGATATCAGCAAAGATCCCGTGTTGATCTATCCGACGCTGCACTATCAGAATGGCGGCGTGAAGATTGATACCAACTCAGAAACCAATGTGAACAATCTTTTCGTCGCGGGCGAGGCCTCGGGCGGATTGCACGGACGCAATCGATTGATGGGCAACTCGCTCCTCGATCTAATGGTCTTTGGGAAGCGGTCCGGGTTGACGTCCGCCGCTCGTGCCGCGGCGATGCCGCAAGGGAAGTTGACGGTCGGGCATCTGAAGCGGTTTCGCGCCGAAGCCAAGAAGCATGGCAGTGGGAGCGGTGTGGTCTCACCCATGATCCTGCCAGCATACACACGCAAAGAATAACTCAAGAGCTTATGGCGTATAGCCTATAGCGAAACCGAAGAGATCTTTGTTTAATCCGAGCCATAGGCCACCAGCCATACGCTCTTTTCAGGGGGTGACATGAACGTTCATGAATTTCAGGCCAAGCAGTTGTTTGCGCAGTTCGGGGTTCCGGTTCCTCGCGGGAAAGAGATTACCTCGCTCGAAGCAGGAGCGGCATGGGCGGCAGAACTCAACACTCCCGTGTTTGTCGTCAAGGCGCAGATCCATGCAGGCGGTCGCGGGAAAGCCGGCGGTGTGAAAATTACGAAGGACAAGGCGGCCGTTCCCGGTCTGGTCAAGGAACTGATTGGCAAGACACTCATCACCCACCAAACCGGTCCAAAGGGGCGTGAAGTGCGGCGGTTGCTGGTCGAAGAAGGGGCCGGAATTGCCAAGGAACTGTATGTCAGCCTTCTTGTCGATCGGGATAGTGGGTGGCCCGTGTTTATCGCGAGTACGGAAGGCGGGATGGAGATCGAAGAAGTTGCCGCTCACCGGCCGGAGAAGATCATCCGGGAAGCGATCGACCCGGCCGTCGGCTTTCAGGGATACAACGGACGAAACATCGCCTTCGCGCTGGGCCTTTCTGCCATGGAACCGGCCGTCGTGACCCCTTTCATCCAGATGCTGGGGAACCTCTATCGTCTGTTTATGGACAAGAATGCGGCCATGGTCGAGATCAATCCGCTGGTCATCACCAGTGACAAGAAACTTATTGCACTGGACGGTAAGGTTTCATTCGACGACAGTGCGCTGTTCAAGCATGCCGATGTGCAACAGATGCGGGATTTGAATGAAGAAGATCCGCTCGAAATCGAAGCGGGGGAAAGCGATCTGAACTACGTGAAGCTGGACGGCAACATCGGCTGCATGGTGAACGGCGCGGGCCTCGCCATGGCCACGATGGATGTGATCAAGCTGGCAGGCAGCGAACCGGCAAACTTTCTGGACGTCGGAGGCGGCGCGACGAAAGAGACTGTGGCGGCCGGCTTCCGTATTCTGCTGAAAGATCCCAACGTCAAGGGCATCTTCATCAACATCTTCGGTGGGATTGTCCGTTGCGAGCGGATTGCCCATGGTGTCATCGAAGCGGCCAAAGAAGTGAAGATCACGGTGCCGTTGGTCGTCAGACTCCAGGGGACCAATGCAGATGAAGGCCGCAAGTTATTGGCCGAATCCGGCCTCAAGCTTGAGGTGGCCAACGATCTGTGGGAAGCGGCGCAAAAGATTGTGAAGTTGACCGGCAAGGCGGCGTAGTGGATATGGGAGCGACAGGGCCAGGTCCCTTTTGCTTCCTGAGCAGAGGAGGGGATGGAAGCTGATGATCTTCTGTGCTCGCGCAACGCGCGGCCTCAGAAGGCCCTCGTTGGACGCGCGCAGTGGAAGATCAATCAG
>JAYTTD010000077.1:0-24263 GCA_043745235.1 Nitrospira sp.
CCAGACATACTTGGCGGTACGCCGGTCTTTGCAGGAACTCGCGTGCCAGTCCAGACACTGATTGAATACTTGGAGGGAGGCGAAACGATCGACGATTTCTTTCAAGGCTTCCCGACCGTCACTCGTGATCAAGTGATCGCCTTCCTCGAAGAAGCCAAGGCCCGCATGCTCGCCAAGGCCTCGTGAGAGTTCTCCTCGACGAGTGCATCGACCGACGGTTCGCAAAAGAACTCGAGGGGCACGAGGTGATGACCGTGCCTCAAGTCGGGTGGGCCGGAATTAAGAACGGAGAACTCCTATCGAGGGCGCAATCACAATTCGATGCATTCGTAACCGTTGACCGCAATCTGGCCTTTCAACAGAACATTCCTCAGTTCACCATCGCCGTTGTCGTGCTGGAATCCCCGACCAATCGCCTGAAAGACCTCCGACCACTTCTGCTCAAACTTCAACAACTGCTTCTGAACGTGCGCAAAGGTGAAGTCAGCCGAGTCAGTCTGTAACAATAACCTTCACAGCAGTAGTTACCGCGGACATTCAACCGCGTCCTCGCCTCTCGGAGCGACCCTCTGGTCAGCCGGGGAAAAACAGTGCCTCGGCTGACAAAGGGCAGGCCGGTCCGACTTCGCCATGCTCAAAAAATTAGAATGTCTCCGTTTATCGTTCTTGAACCGAGGCGAACATGTGTAGACAGCCCAACGGACCGTCTCTGACTGCGACTCGTTGGCTGGAAAACTGCGAGCCGATAGTCAGATAGACTGCAGGATTCGCAGTCTATCCCGGTCGGTGGAATAGGGCCAAATATTGAACAAGTGATTGATTCCCAGGTAGACTTGCCTTCCACCAGGGTGCCAAGGGTACCATGCTATACTGCACGGCCGCCTTTAGCAGACTGATTAGTTCGGCGTCAAATAACATGGTAAGGCAACTACATTATTTCGTTGAACGCGTAGCCCAACGTCGCGTTATGCGATCAAAATAATTCTGAAGCCTATGAAGCGATTAGTTGAACTTTCAAACGAAGAAGCAAGAAAGCACTTCTTGAAGGGAAGTAGCTACTTCAATGGTGATTTGCCTAGCTACATCAGCTTCGAGCCGATTCTGAGCGAAGTCGAGGCGGTTTTGAAAGGGGAGAACTATGCTGCATTTAAGTCGAAGAACCCTGAAGATTTGCCAAACGTAAACTATAACTTTATCGCAAATAAGGATGGCAGGTTCGCGTGGCGCCCATATGAGCTGATGCACCCGGCGATTTATGTCTCTTTGGTGAATGTAATCTGCGCCCCAGAGAATTGGGCACATATCACTAACCGCTTGTCTGAGTTTGAAGATGGCGCTGTTGACTGTTGCAGCGCTCCAGTGATGTCGCTAGACAATCAAGCAGATGTGGCAACACAGATTAAGAGTTGGTGGCAAAGTGTCGAGCAGCGATCTCTAATCTACTCTCTGGAATTCAGCCATATTCTTCACACCGATGTAACAGACTGTTATGGATCTCCATATACACAATACACACAGCATTTCTTGGGCACTCCACGGCTTTGAAGAAGCCAAGAGGAAAAAAGGGAAAAACTCTCTTCTCGGAGAAAAAATCGATTCACACATCCGGGCAAGCAGGTACGGGCAGACCAACGGCATTTCTCAGGGTTCTGTCCTGATGGACTTTGTGGCGGAGATCGTTCTTGGGTATGTTGACCAACAAATCAACTCCGCTCTGGAGGATCAGGCCGATTTTCGAATACTCAGATATCGCGACGATTACAAGATATTTTCCAATAGCGACGATCGGGCCGAAGAGATACTGAAAATTATCAGTGATAAATTGCGGTCAGTCGGAATGAAGCTAGGCGTAGCTAAGACGTTCTTATGCAGGAATGTCGTCGAGGGTTCAATCAAACCGGACAAGATGGCAGGCATTGATCTACAAGACCTAGGAGATGCAAATGCAAAAACGATTCAGAAACAACTTCTAAGACTACATTCATTCGGGCAGCGCTTCCCGAACAGCGGAGCGCTCCGACGCTTGGTTAGCGAGTTTCACACCAAAATTTCGACGCAAACTGAAAATCCGGATGATCTTGAGGTGCAAGTTGCGATTGCAGCGGACATTGCGTTCGTTTCGCCGGCCACTTTTCCCGCTGTTGCGGCCATCCTGAGCCACCTCATCTCACTTGCCTCAACCGAAGAGAAAACTCAACTGTGGACGAAGGTTCACAAAAAAATGGCCCGAGTGCCTTATAACGGCTACCTTGAAATATGGTTGCAACGAGTAACACAGCCGAAAGCAGTCGGTATGACGTTCGCTAGTGATGAGCCGATATGTCAAATCGTGAATGGCCAATCCCCAGATCTATGGGAGAACGATTGGATCGCAAGCAATGACCTGAAGCGCGCGTTAGCGGTATCAAAGATTGTGGTGGGGTCGGCGTCTGATGCTCAAGAAGTGGTACAACCTGAAGAAGTCGAACTGTTCAAGCAGAATGCGTGGGCATACTGATAGGACATTCCACATCCCCAAAATGAGTTCTATGCGAATGGCCATATTCTCTTGATAGAGCATTTCCATATGCTGCCGAACAAATCCCTGCGGCGGACACTAGACTCGTCACGGATGGCGCTGCCGCGCCACGCACGCTGCCTCAAGTGCCGCTGAGTTCAAGCGTTAGGCCCCACGAGACACGGTTCGGAGATACACGATGTCTGAAGTCAATGCCGACTTGCCTGAACACTGGCCGAGGGCCGGTGACCAGCTCTTCGTCCAGGCCTCTTGGGGTCTGGACGTTCACCTCTCCACATTACGAGGTGAACGTCTTTACAGAATGAAGAAAGCGTTTAAGACGTCTGCCGACATGCTCGTAAACCAGAGTGAAGAGAACACACACGAGCGCAGCAATCTCGTCTGGCCTATTGCCTTCTGTTATCGCCAGTACATCGAGTTGGCTCTAAAGGACATGATCGCTGCGCATGGGTCCAGAGTCGTGCCGCAAATCAAGCCGAACTGGGTTGATCATGCACTGCTACCTCTTTGGAAGTCGTACAAGAGGCTCGTTGAAGCCACCCTCGTCGAGACGAGTGTCGACGACCTTCCGGAGATTACTGCCGTTGAGGCCTGCATACAGGAATTTGATCGAATCGATGCAGGCTCGTACACGTTCAGGTATCCGACAGACACCAAGGGAAACCAGACAAATATTCCTCTGAGATCGATTGATCTTTGGCATTTGCGGAATGTTATGGAGGGGATTTGTCTATATCTTGACGCGACCGAGTCAGTATTGAACGAGCACTTTAACGGCTCGTACACTTAGATCGTGAGCGGAACAACGCCTGTTTTCAGTATCAGCACAGAGCCTAACCGCCCATTCGAGATGGACCTTCGCAAGCGGGCTTCGCCCACTTGCTCAGCCGCTCAATGACGACATTGAGACGACGCTTCGCGTCTGTCTCTATAAGTCCTTCTAAGCTCTTTCAGTTTATTTCTCAAAGTCGCTCGGGAGGATCGTTGTCGCCGATGACCGGATGAATCGGGACACAACTTGCCGCAGCGCGCGACCGTTGCTCTCCAGTCGCAACGGCAAAGCCTGTACTGTTCGAGGCTCGGCGAGTTTACAGGCTGAGTGCGCGCGGCGTAGTTGGGTGATCCAGGAGGTCTTGCGGCGGCGCGCATCTTCCCGGACGGCGATCTTATGCTTTTGCCTTGATCGTAGATGAAGAGTCTGAATCGGCGGCTTCGCCACCTTCTTCTTCGGCAGGCTTTTCTTCTTCCGGCACATCGAACCAAGACACCAGCATTTCATCCCACCAGGCTTCATCGATCTCTTTCCCAGGATCGCTGCCGAGAAACGCGACATCATCCTTCGTCACGTTTGGACCGACCAGTTGAGGCTGGAACTTGGCTCGTTCGACGACTTCTTTCGTGGCATACCCTCCGACAATCCAGGAATCAGGATCGGCCCGACGGGATTTGTAAGCCTTGAGCCCAATCTTGAGATACATGAATATCTGTTGTTGCGCAGGATCCCCGACGCCGGATTGCGGCAAACCCAAGGTCTTTTCAATCTTCTTGCGCCAATGCCGGTCGTCGTACCGCGAGGTAATCAACTGGAGCATGGTCTTTCCAAGTTCGGCATCGAGCGGCATGGTACTCGTGCTTCCTCTTACGATCTAAGATGCTGTTTGAAAAATGCTGTGGCACGCGCCCAGGCGTCTTTGGCCGCCTCCGGCCGATACACGGTCTTATCCGTATCCCGAAAAAAGGCATGAGGCGCGCCGGGATAGGTTTTGATCTCGCCAGACTTATTATATTTCTTGAAGCCTGCCGCAAGCCGCTGAACATCTGCTTTGGTAATCCAGCCGTCATCCTCTCCATAAAAATACAGCACAGGAGCCGACAGCTGTTGCAGCGGAGCATCTGGATTCGGCACCTGACCATAGAAGGGCACAGCTGCCTTAATGTCTTTGTTCACACAAGGCAACATAAGCGCATAGGACCCTCCCATGCAAAACCCGGTGACTCCGATTCTGGTGGGGTCGACTTCAGGAACGGACTTCAGATAAGCGACGGTGGCGTTGAGATCCTTGAGTCCATCCTCCTGCTGCAGCGTATTCATCAATTTGCCCGCCTCGCCAGGATCGGTCGTAAGGGCGTTCCCCAATCGGGAGTACAAATCCGGAGCGATTGCCACATACCCCTCAGTGGCATAGCGGCATGCCACGTCCTTGATGTGGTCGGTCAGTCCCCACCATTCCTGGACCACGATAATCGCGGGACGCCGCTCCTTGGTCTGCGGGGCTGCCACATAAGCCCGCATCGTCACCTTGTCGCTGGGATACTGGACTAGCGTTTCTCTAATTGACTCGGCCATAAGCACCTCCGCGCACAGGGTGCGAGTTCTGAGTTGTTCGTGCTGAGTTAAAAACTTCGAGATAAGAATCTATCTCGTTCCTCAATCATCAACTCAGAACTCAGCACTGAGAACTTAGAACTGTCAGCTAGCCGCTGATCGCGCTAGCTTCCCGCCACCATCATCTCTGTAATCTTCACGGTCGGACTGGCAATGCGTCCACGAAACACGAGATCGCTGCCGATCATTTCAATCCCCGCAAACATATCTTTCAGATTTCCTGCAATCGTAATCTCTTCCACGGGATAGGCCAACTCGCCGCCTTCGACCCAAAACCCGGCAGCGCCACGCGAATAATCACCGGTCACCATGTTGATGCCAAAACCGATAAGGCCCGTGACATACAGGCCCTGCTTCACCGTCTTGATAATGTCTTGCGCCGTCTTCGTCCCGGGCGCGAGATAGAAATTCGTGGGACCGACCGATGGATTTTCACCGACGCTGCGGGAGGCATTGCCGGTCGACACCAACCCGAGCTTCCTCCCTGAATAGGTATCGAGCAGGTAACTCCTCAACACCCCTCGCTCTACCACTGTTGTCTTCCTGGTCGGCAGACCCTCGCCATCGAACGGTCGAGAGCCCAGTCCTCCGACCATTCGTCCATCGTCATAGATCGTCACGAACTCAGGGGCCAGAGGTTTGTCCAATTGGCCGGCCAAGAACGAAGCCCCCTTATAGAGTGAATACCCTGACACTGCGCTACAGAGATTCCCCATGAGACTTCCCGCCATTTCTGGGTCGAAGACGACAGGAACTCGTTGGGTTGATACTTTCCTCGCCCCGAGCTTTCGGACTGTCCGCCGCGCCGCTTCCAGTCCCACTGCCTCAGGGGAATCGAGTTTGGCAAACTTCCGTTGCACCGCGTACCAGTAATCACGTTGCATGGCCCCACTTTCTGGGTCGGTCGCGACGGGCGACACCGACATCGAGAAACTGGAACTCTGGTACTCTCCAAGAAATCCGTGACTGTTGCCCAGCACCACACGCCCCGAAGAGGAGTCGAAGTCGCCTCCTTCAGAATTCGTCACGCGCTCGTCCGTAGACATGGCGGCAGCCTCTACACGTTTGGCCAATTCGATCTGCTGCTCCGTATTCAGCCTGGTGGGATCGTAGAGATCCAAATCCGGCCTCTCTCCCGCCATCTGATCCGCGGCCGGCAAGCCGGACACCTGGTCTTCCACGACGGCCTTCGCCAAAATGCAAGTTTCGGCGACGAGTTGATTCAAAGAGTCCTCTGAGAAATCCGAGGTGGAGGTGCTGGCGGAACGTTTCCCGACAAACACGCGCAAGCCGAGATGCTTCTCCCGCGCTTTCGTGAGACGATCGACGGCACCCAACCGAACTTGCACTGAAAAGGTTTCTCCGTCGGCGACAATGATGTCCGCTTCCGTCGCCCCACTGCGCTTCGCCTTGGCTAAAAGATCCAGCGCTAGTTGGCTATACCCATCGCGCTGTTGTATCTGTTGACTCATCGTTGCGTCCCGCCCACGGTGATTTCATCGATTCGAATAGTCGGCAGACCGACACCCACCGGAACGGACTGCCCTTCTTTGCCACAGGTACCAATACCCTCGTCGAGTTTGAGGTCGTGCCCGACCATCGAGACTTTGGTGAGAATCTCTGGACCGCTACCGATCAATGTGGCGCCCTTGACCGGCCTCGTCACCTTCCCCCCCTCGATCAAGTAGGCTTCGCTGGCGGAAAACACGAATTTCCCGTTGGTGATATCCACCTGCCCGCCACCGAACGACACGGCATACAGTCCGCGATCGACCGAACGGATGATCTCCTCAGGGTCCGATGTCCCGGCCAACATAAAGGTATTCGTCATGCGCGGCAGCACCACACTTTGGTAACTTTCTCGCCGCCCATTACCCGTCACGGGAATACCCATCAGACGCGCATTTAACTTATCGGTGATATAGCCGCGCAGAATTCCACGCTCAATGAGCACCGTACGACCGGTCGGGGTTCCTTCATCATCCATGTTGAGCGAACCCCGCCGGCCCGGCAACGTTCCATCATCGACAATCGTACAGACGTCAGACGCCACCCGTTTACCGAGGAGGTGAGAGAATGCTGAGGTTTTCTTGCGATTGAAGTCCGCTTCCAGGCCATGGCCAATGGCTTCGTGCAACAAAATCCCCGGCCACCCTCCGCCCAGCACGACCGGCATGACACCAGCCGGCGCTTCGACAGCAGAGAGATTGAGAATCGCTTCTCGTGCCGCTTCTCGTGCAAACCTCAGATACCGATCACCCTCGTGATAAAACTCAAATCCCACACGACCGCCACCGCCAAATGAGCCGGATTGGCGTTGGCCGTTCTCTTCGGCAATACAGGTCACTTGTAGCCGCGAAAGCGGCTGCACATCCCCGATCAGCGTTCCGTCCGACGTGGCCACCACCACCACCTTATATTCCGTATTGAACGAGGCCATGACATTCTTGATGCGTGGGTCGTATCGTCGCGCTTCGGCATCGATCGCATTCAGCAGGGACACGCGATCTGCCGTGGCGACTTCAGCTTGTGCCCGTTCGATCGGATAGAGATCTCGCGTTGGCCGCTGGCGGACAGGTACCGGAACCGCGTCGGCCCCACTCGGCGAATTGGCAATGTACCGAGCCGTATCGGCCGCGAGTTCGAGCGCCGTCTTCGTCAGCTCATCGGAATAGGCAAAACCGGTTTTTTCTCCCGCCGTTGCTCGCACCCCTACACCCTGCGACACATTTTTCGTCGCACGCTTGACGAGGGATTCTTCCATCGAGACAGATTCGGACACACAGGATTCAAAGTAGAGATCGGCATAGTCAACATCACGAACTTTGACCCGCCCGAGCGCCCCGAGCACCTCGCCTTCGGTCAGACCAAAGGACGTCAACTGAACAAGTTCACTCATGGTTGATACTTCCTCGCGACATTTAGCATACGAATAGACGGGGAAGTATAGCTGATCGCTTTCCAGAGGCGCAACGAGAATTCATCCAACTCATGGCTTTTACAGGACTTTTACGAAAATTAATTTGACATTCTTTCCCCTCATCAGTAGACTTTGCTCGCCTACCATATGACCCTCGTGAGAAGGGATCACTGCTAACAGTACACTTATGGACACGAAAGACGCACCAACCGTAGACCAGCTCTCCATCGAAGAGCTTGCCACAAAACTCGAACCCGACCTCTTACCCAAGCACATTGCCATCATCATGGATGGCAATGGCCGCTGGGCAGAACTGCAAAGCCTCTCTCGCATTGCCGGTCATCGAGAAGGGATCAAGTCCGTCCGGGAAATGATCACCGTCTGCTTGGAACTCGGCATCCACGCCCTCACAATTTACGCGTTTTCACAGGAGAATTGGAACCGTCCTGTTCAGGAAATCTCCTCGCTCATGGGCTTGCTCGAATACTACCTCTCGACGGAACGAGAGAAACTCATTGAGCAGGGTGTCCGGTTACGCACAATCGGCCGACTCGACTCCCTCCCGGCCTCCGCCCTCCAATGGGTCCGGACCGCCGAACAGGAAACCGCCCATCTCGACAGACTGCATCTGACAGTCGCTCTCAGCTATGGCGGCCGAGCTGAAATTGTGGACGCAGTCCGTGGACTCCTTCATGACGCACAAGACGGAAAGCTGCATCCGGACGATGTGGATGAGTCACGCATCCAGCAATACCTCTATACCCATGAACTGCCCGATCCAGACCTGCTGATTCGCACCAGCGGCGAGACGCGAATCAGCAACTTTCTCCTCTGGCAGCTCGCCTACACCGAGCTCTATTTCACTCCAACCCTGTGGCCCGACTTCCGTCGCCGCGAACTCTTACTGGCCTTGCTGGAATACCAGCGGCGCGAGCGACGATTTGGTCGCGTCCTCAGTACCATTTCTTCATAGTGGTCGACTTCAATAATCTCCACATGCAGGAATACAAAACCACTGGCCAACAACAGGCTGAACCAACCCCGGTTACCGCACCCCGATTTGACCCCCGTCGGATCTATACCATTCTGGTTCTCGCTCCACTCGTGTATGCCGTCATTCGCTATCTCCCGCCCCTCGCATTTTCCGGTGTCGTGGCGCTGGCGGGGGCGCTCGCCCTCTTCGAGTTTTACAGAATATGCTTCAGCGGCCGGAGCCACTTCTGGTTGATAGGGATCGGCCTGACAGGATTCGCCGGCCTGATTCTCGGAACACACCGGACGGACATCATCGGTCCAACCCTCCTGGTCACACTGATCTGTATCATTTCGGTCCCGCTCTTCAGTCGCTCGCCTCTCGAAGAGAGCCTGAAAGATGGGGCCATGACCTTGTTCGGCGTGCTCTACCTAGGCCTCACGCTCGGCACACTCTCAATGACGAGGCTCCTGCCGCAAGGTGAATGGCTGATCTTCTTCCTCCTACTGGTGACCTGGGCCTCTGATACCGGCGCTTACTATATCGGCACACTGTACGGACGACATCGCTTGGCTCCCAGGATCAGTCCAAAAAAAACTGTCGAGGGCTTGGTTGGTGGCTTGATTGGTGCCATAATCGTCGGGTACGTTGCTCGGTGGTGGTTTCTCCCTGAATTATCCGGTCTTGACTGCCTGGTCCTGGCTGTCTTATTGACAATCGCGGGTCTCTGGGGTGACCTCACCGAATCGGCCATGAAACGTAGCGTCGGCATGAAGGATTCCGGCGGGATACTGCCGGGCCATGGCGGCATGCTCGACCGTCTGGATAGTCTCTTGTTCGCCGCCCCTGCCTTCTACTACTATGTAACGTTGGCGAGCCGGCTACGAGTTGTTGAGTGAAGGAGCCTCTATGAAAACTATCGTCATTCTCGGATCGACCGGGTCAATCGGCACCAACACTTTAGATATCGTGGACCGGTTCCCCGAAGAATTCCGCGTGATAGGACTGACTGCCGGCAGTAATGATGAAAAACTCGAAGATCAGATCCGCAAGTTTAAACCCCGCGTGGTGGCTCTATCGGATGCCTCCGCTGCTGCCAGGCTCCGCCAACGCTGCGCGAGTCTGCCCGTCGAAATTTTGACTGGGGAAGAGGGCTTAATTCAGGTCGCCTCTGCGCCCGAAGCAGAGCTCGTCATCTCCGCCATCGTCGGTGGAGCCGGTCTTGTACCTACGCTTGCGGCGATCCGAAGTGGAAAGCACGTCGCCCTGGCGAATAAAGAGCCGATGGTCATGGCAGGGAAACTGATGCAGGACGAGGCGCAACGGCATGGTGTTCGTATCTTCCCGGTTGATAGCGAACATAGTGCGATCTTCCAGTCGTTAGAAGGCCATCGCAAAGAAGATGTCCGCCGCCTGATTTTAACGGCGTCTGGCGGGGCTCTCTGGACCCTGGGGCGGGAGGAATTGCAAGACGTCACACCCGAACGGGCACTCCAACATCCCAACTGGAAGATGGGCACAAAAATCACGATCGATTCCGCCACCCTCATGAACAAAGGTCTCGAAGTCGTTGAAGCCCGGTGGCTCTTTGACATCCAGGAATCCCAGATCGAGGTCATGATCCATCGGGAAAGCATCATTCATTCTCTGGTAGAATATCAGGATCGTTCCATGATCGCACAGTTGGGGTTGCCGGATATGCGAACACCTATCTCCTACGCCATGCGGTATCCAGGTCGCCTGCCGCTAGACCTTCCTTCATTGGACCTGACGGAGATTGCGACCTTGACGTTCTGTAAACCGGATCACGACCGGTTTCCTTGTTTGAGTCTTGGCTATGAATCCCTGAGGATCGGCGGTACGATGCCAGCCACGATGAATGCAGCGAATGAGGTCGCGGTCGAGGCATTCTTGAATGGGGGTATCCAGTTCACCAACATTGTGGAAATCATTCGTAGCACGATGGACAACCACACCCCCCGAGATATCGAGACATTGGAGGACGCGCTGGAGGCAGATCGCTGGGCTCGCGAGAAGGCGGAATCGTTGGTCGTGACGTTGGCACGTTAGGTCTACACGAAGGAGCATATACCGTGTTCATGGCATTTACCTGGTCACCCGATACTGTCTGGTTATTATTGCAGAAGGCGTGGTGGTTCCTGGTCGTTCTGGGCGTGTTAGTCGCGTTCCATGAACTCGGGCATTTCTTGGCCGCTCGCTGGGTCGGCGTCAAGGTTCTCAAGTTTTCTCTTGGATTCGGACCAAAACTCTTCGGCCGCCAAATGGGTGAAACCGAATATCTTCTCTCGGCCATTCCGCTCGGCGGCTATGTGAAACTGTTCGGCGAAGATGAAACTGAGGCAACCACACCGGAGGATCGTGCGCGATCGTTTGCACACAAAGGATTGTGGGGCAAAGTCCTGATCGTCGCCGCGGGACCTGGGTTTAACTTCATCCTGGCGTATTTCATTTTTGCAGGATGGCTCGCGACCGGCGCCCCACTTTTTGTTCCAACGTTCCAGGATCTGACCCCCGATATCGAAGCGATGGTCCCCGGCTCTCCCGCCGATACCGCCGGCATCCGGATCGGAGATCATGTCAATCGAGTCAACGGGGAGGCTATTTCAACCAGAAACGAACTATTCGACGCCGTAGCGAAAAGCAACGGGCAGGCACTCATCCTCGAGATCAAACGAGGAGAACAGGTCAAAACGTTGACCGTCACGCCCACCACGGCCCCCGGACCACATGCCTCCGCACAAGAGCCCGGATACTACCTGGGCGTCGAAGAAACACCACCCCTCGTCACGTCAGTCATGCAAAGCTCTCCGGCAGCGAAAGCCGGGCTTCAAGCCGGGGACCATGTGGTCAGCATTGAGGGGCAGACAATCCATACGTGGTCCCAAATGACCGGTATCGTGAAAGAAAGCCCCGATCGCCAGTTACATGTAGAGGTCTTGCGGGAGGGACATCGAATTTCACTGACTGTAACACCCTTGGCTGAGAAGGCGATGGTCAACGGTCAGTCCGTCGAAGTCGGCAAGATCGGCATTTCAGGACCAGGCCGTTCGGTCATGCGGTCCAGCACCCCTCTGCTGTCACTCTATGACGGCTTGGGAGCCACGTGGGGCTGGACCGAGCTGACTGCAATCGGCCTCTATAAGATGATTGTGGGGGATATCTCCAGCAAGAATATCGGCGGCCCGCTCACGATCGCCAATATTTCCGGAGAAGCCGCTGCGCAGGGGGCATCCAGTGTGGTCTTTCTTATCGCCATTCTGAGCATCAATCTAGGGGTTCTCAACTTGCTCCCCATTCCCATTCTCGACGGCGGCCATTTGTTATTTGTCCTGATTGAGGGCATCCTCCGGAAACCTCTCGGCGAACGCCAGCGAGAAATCGCACAACAGGCAGGCCTCGTGCTCTTGGTGGGCGTCATGATCTTTGCGTTTTGGAATGACCTTGAACGAATCTTCCTTCGGTAGCAGGATGCAAAAACATGCCCCTCACATCATTCTCGTCTCGTCAAAATTCTCAATATACCCCTCTGAGGATAAGCACTATTTTTCCTCCGGATTTCTCTCGCCTGCGGCCTCACTGGATGACTTGTGTGAGCATCCTGAAAAACTATTCTCTGTGAGATTGCTGCATCCATAGCCCATGCGAACCTCTCAAATCTTAATCCCTACATTGCGGGAAGACCCGAGCGAAGCGGAAACCGTTAGCCATAAGCTGATGCTCCGAGCCGGTCTGATTCGCAAGGTCGCGGCTGGCATCTACACATACCTCCCGCTTGGTCTCCGGGTCATCCGAAAAGTTGAGCAGATCATTCGAGAGGAAATGAACCGAGCTGGTGCCCAAGAGCTCCTCATGCCCATTGCCTCCCCGGCAGAATTGTGGCAGGAAACAGGCCGATGGAGCTTCTACGGAAAAGAGCTGCTGCGCTTTAAGGATCGCCATGATCGAGACTTCTGTTTGGGGCCGACCCATGAAGAAGTGATCACCGATTTATTCAGACGCGAAGTCCGTTCCTATCGGCAGATGCCGCTGAACTTTTATCAGATTCAAACAAAGTTTCGCGACGAAATCCGCCCTCGCTTCGGACTCATGCGGGGACGCGAGTTCATCATGAAGGACGCCTACAGCTTTGACCAGGATGAAGCGAGCGCCACGCTCAGCTATCAAAAGATGTACGACGCCTACCATCGTATTTTCACGCGTTGCGGCCTCACCTTCCGTGCCGTGGAAGCCGACACCGGCCTGATCGGTGGTAGCTCATCTCACGAGTTCATGGTGCTCGCCGATACCGGTGAGAACACCATCGTCTACAGCGATACAGGAACCTACGCTGCCAACGTCGAACAGGCCGAAGTGCTTCCTCCTACGGATGTGGACACCGAAGCCCCGCGTCCTCTGCGCACTGTCCAGACTCCTCGCTGCAGGACAGTCGAAGAGGTCGCGACATTCTTGAGCGTCTCCCCCACGCGCCTTGTAAAAACGCTTCTCTATTCAACGGGGAAAAGCACAGTCGCTGTCTTGGTACGAGGAGACCACGAGGCGAATGAGGTAAAGATTCGCAAGCTCCTTCAAGTGACTGACCTTGAGCTCGCAACTCCCGCTGTCGTCGAGCAGGTCACTGGTGCACCGGTGGGGTTTGCCGGTCCTGTTGGCCTCAAAAACGTTCGGATTATTGCCGACCACGCGATCAAAGCCCTACGCAACGTGGTCGTCGGGGGCAATCAGAGCGATGCGCACTATGTCGATGCGAATTGGGATCGCGATTTTCAGATTGAGCAGTATGCCGATCTCCGCAGCGCCTGCGCAGGAGATCCGTCACCGAGAAAAGACGGGACGTTGAAGGCGACAAAAGGCATCGAAGTCGGACATGTCTTTATGCTCGGCACCAAATACAGCGAAACCATGAAGGCCTCCTTCCTGGATCTGCACGGCAAAGAGTGCCTCGCCGTCATGGGATGCTACGGTATCGGTGTCGGACGCACTGCGGCGTCGGCGATTGAACAGAATCACGACGCGAAAGGCATTATCTGGCCCTTCCCAATCGCGCCGTTCCACGTGCATCTCCTCCCGCTCACCCAATCAGCACAGACAGCCCAAGTCACCGCGCAGCTCTATAACGAACTGCATGCAGCAGGGCTAGAAGTACTCTGGGATGATCGGGACGAACGAGCGGGCGTGAAATTCAACGATGCGGATCTGATGGGAGCCCCCTTCCAAGTTGTCGTCGGAGACAAGGGCCTCGCCGAAGGAGTCGTGGAGATCAAGACTCGGAAAGACGGAATCAAACTCAAGCTGCCTCCCGCTCAAGTCGTTGCGCATCTCACTCGCACCCAAGCACACTGAGATCCCACTGCGTGCAGCAGTTTCATCTATTGTGTCACTTCCCTAACCGCGCCAGTCTGAAACTGCCTTTTCCTTGCCTTCCATCCGCGATCGGCTAGACTGAATTTCGATCGCTGCCTTAAGGCATATATGGTCACATGGATCGTACGCACTTTCCTTGCGCATACGAATCCGGCGACAACCTCCCCTGTCGATGGTCAGGAGCCCCTGTAATGCAAGCCAAGCCTATCCCGCAAAACCTTCAGGAGCTTCAGCAAAAAGTGGCATTCGCCGAGAATGTCAAGCGCATCACAGAACAAATCCATGCGGCCAGCGATCTTGACTATATTCTTCTCGACCTGCATAAAGAAATTCTTAGCATTTTCGATGCCGAAGACCTCACCATCTTCGCGTTCGATTCGGAGAAGAAAGAGATTTTCTCTAAAGTTCCTCACATCGACAGCGTCGAGGAATTCCGCATTCCCATCACTGAACAAAGTTTACCTGGATTTTGCGCAAAATATCTCCGCCCAGTGAGCATTGCCGACGCCTATAACATCGCCGAACTGCAAGGCATCCACCCCTCACTCCTCCATGACAGCTCCTACGACAAGCGAACCGGATTCAAGACGAAACAGGTCCTGACCTACCCAATCGTGGCGGATAACAAGTATTTGATGGGCGTCCTCCAACTCCTCAACAAGAAGAGCGGCGGACGGTTCACTCGAAAAGATGAAGAATCTGTCGCAGAAATCTCGAAGGCACTCGGCATTGCCATCTTCAATCTCCGCAAGATCTCAAAAAAGAACCCAACCAAGTTTGATCTTCTGGTTACGAACAATCGCATTACGCAGAACGAATTGGACCAGGCGATTGCCGAATCCAGGAAAGGCGTGTCGGACTTCGAGAGCATCCTGATTGAGAAGTACAAGGTGCCAAAACTCGAGATCGGCAAGTCGCTCGCCCTCTTTCACAAGTGTCCCTACATCGAATACAGCGATCGAACAATTGTCGATGTCGAACTTCTGAAAAACCTGAATGTCGATTACCTCAAGAAAAACCACTGGATGCCCCTCAAGCGGGACAGGACCGCGATTGAAATTTTGACGGACGACCCAGGTGATCTCGACCGGGTGGCGGATATCAAGCGGACCTTCCCCGGACTAAACATTCGCTTTGCGATCGGCCTCCGCCGTGATATCTCACAGTTCCTCGGCTCCGCCACAGGGCAAGGTCAGGGCGATACCGGCAGCACACGAAAGTTAGATGAAAACGTCTCCGATATTCTTGGCGAACTCGTCAACGAAGCCCAAGAAGCGGCGGCGGAGGATGCCGGAGGCGGGCTCGACGAAAACGACAATGCCATCGTGCGGCTGGCCAATCAGATCATTGCCGATGCCTATCGACAAGGCGCCTCCGATATTCACGTCGAACCCTATGGTGAAAAGCGTGAAACGCTTGTCCGCTTCCGGGTCGACGGCGACTGTTTCGAATACATGAAGATTCCGCAAAGCTATCGGCGCGCTATCGTGTCGCGTCTGAAAATTATGGCGAGTCTCGACATCGCGGAACGGCGCAAACCCCAGGACGGTAAGATCAAATTTAAACTGTCGGAAAGCAAGGAAATCGAGTTGCGCGTCGCGACGATTCCGACCGCCGGATATAACGAAGACGTGGTCATGCGCCTGCTCGCGGCCAGCGAGCCTTTGCCTCTCGACAAGATGGGGTTCTCGGACCGGAATCTTGCAAAAATCAAAGAGATTGCCGCAAAACCCTATGGCATCATTCTCTGCGTCGGGCCAACCGGGTCTGGGAAAACCACAACCCTGCACTCTGTCCTCGGCTTCATCAACACGCCAGACATCAAAATCTGGACGGCGGAGGACCCCGTTGAAATTACACAGTACGGGCTCAGGCAGGTTCAAGTTCAGCCGAAAATCAACTTCACATTTGCCGCTGCCATGCGCGCATTTCTCCGGGCCGACCCAGATGTAATCATGGTCGGAGAAATGCGAGATAAAGAAACAGCTGACATCGGGATTGAAGCCTCATTGACCGGACACCTCGTCATGAGCACACTCCATACAAACAGCGCGGTGGAAACCGTCACTCGACTGCTCGATATGGGCTGCGACTCGTTTAGTTTTGCCGATGCGATGTTGGGGGTCCTCGCCCAGCGCCTCACACGCCGAATTTGCAAGGACTGTAAGGAGCAGTACGTCGGAACACCAGTAGAATACGAGGAAATCCGCCAGGGTTATGGACCAGAACGATGGGACAAACTCAGCATTCCACAGGACAACACCTTTCGGCTAGCTCGCGGGAAGGGATGTGAAATCTGCAATCGCACTGGTTTCAAGGGACGCGTGGCCCTACACGAGTTGCTGCTGGGATCGGAGAATATTAAACGCATGATTCAGGCAAAGGCGAAAACTGAAGAGATGCTGCAGGCTGCCATTCAAGAGGGTATGACCACGCTCATGCAGGATGGAGTGCAGAAGACCCTGCTTGGCCAGACCACGTTCAAGGAGGTGAAGGCAGTAGCCATTAAGTAATCGGATTCAACAAATCCAGATCGCACCAGCTCACAAAGGATACTTCACCTCATATTATTCTTGCACCTAACAAGTTCGCTCGCCCCTTTACCTATCCCTCTGCGAGCCTCGGCCTACCCAAGCGATCAGAAGTACATCCTCCTCCATTCTGTCGAGAATGTTAATGACCTTCCCCCAACTCCGTAGACATCCGGTTAGCCACGGCTGTCCTTGCTCTAATTCGCCTGGGGAGTCGTAGCCTAGTTTGAAGCGAGAACGGCAGTGGCGTAACCGAGTGTCCACGGAATTGTGGGGATCACTTCAAGCAACCTACGATGCGACAGTAATAATAGTGACGAATGAACCGAAGGCTACGCGGCAGTCGTCAAAACAATAGCCACGTATTTTTTTAGGCGATTCTGTGCAGCAAGGGATAATTCGGTGAAAGCCAGGCCGAAGAATTGATTTTTCGTCCACTGCACGGTAGCAACGGCAATATCGGCAGGCTTGATTTGTTTGGGAAGGCGTAGACTCACTCTGACTTCATCCCCTGGCCTAATCTCAGCCTCCGTGCTGACTCGGGCGCCGCCTATCGAAAGATCATAGACCACGCCCAGGTCGATACCAGCCTTCCTCAGCCAACGACGAGACTGGCAATGAGACAGAGCGCAAACAAAAGGAGCAGAAATGCGGACTCGAGGATGCTGGCGAAACCTATTCAAGACAGAGGATCGATGTGCCGTCTTTTCCATAGAGAGTCCCTACTAAGTTTCTACCGTACATCAGGGCGCTCTATTCACAAATATAATTCCTCAATCACACCAATCGAATCGTAGCATGCGGCGAAGAACTCATCCGCCATGTCCATGTGTTCAAAATCTCGGCATACGATATCCTGTCCTTACGGGTCTCGGCGGTCTGACTGGCTGCCTCTTCAATGTTGTCTCAACCGCCTTGGCCCTGTTGATCGCGCCCCAACTAGCCACCAACCGCTGTGTCATAAACCTGGAGAGGTTCCTCCACCACCTATGGGGGAAGCCTCTGACAATTACATTCGATCAGGCCTATCAGCAAAACCACCAAGAAGAAGGACCATGACAGATATCGACAGCTTCATCATTCGGCACGGCTCCTCTCCCAGACAGGTGCATCTCTGAGGACAACGGTATGGTCATCGAGTTCCAATGTACAGCCTGGCTCAACCCATCCACGCGAATGCGCATACATACAACACTCACAGGCGATAAGTTGAAATTCCCCAAACCAAAATTTATCATTTATCCTTCTTGAGTTCTAACTCCGAGTGCACCACTGCCGGCCCTGATGGGCTGCGGTGCTGCCATGTCCAAGAATTGCTATGCACACATGAGTGCCGAAGAACGTGAAACCCTGAGCTTAGGCCTGGCCCAAGGTCAATCGTGGCGGACGATGGCCAGGGTGTTGGTTGCGGCGCGCGCACAGCACCGGGAGCCGCGGATACACGCGCAAGGCACGCGGGATTCCGTAGCAGGCCCGCAGCGGCTGGCAGCGGCTCGGACTCGCAGCCACGACTGCCGCGCAAGCTCCTGGACCCGTGACTCTGACCGTACGTCCGAACCCACCTGGGCCAGGGATGTTCGCCAGAACAGATTGCCGGGCGTCTCCGACACGCGTAGCCTGACGACATACGGACGCGACTCTCGGCCGAGAGCATCGATACCGCCCTGTATGTGCTGCCACGTGGAGGCCTGCGCACCGAGCTGTTGGCCGCTCTCAGGCGTGCAAAGCACGCCGGCCTCGGTCGCGAGGAGCCGATCGACGCGGCCACATGCCGAACATGACGTCGATTGCGGATCGTCCCGTAGAAGTCGCCACACGAAGAGTGTCGAGCCACTGGGAAGGCGACCTCCCGCAAGGGCTCGGCGGTCGGCACCCTGGTGGAGCGCACGACACGCCTGATCATTCTGGCCCGCATGGAGGGGACGGATGCAGGGAGTGCTCGCGAGGGTTTCGCGCGAAAACTCCGACATGTACCGACCCCACTGCGCAAGACGCTGACCTAATGATCGGGGCAAAGAAATGGCCGAACACCAGCGGTTGGCCCGGCGGCTCTCGATCCAGATCGTTTATGCCGATCCGCACAATCCCTGACACCGCGGACCAATGAGAATACCAATGGTCTGCTGTGCCAATACTTGTCCAAGGGCACGGATCTGTCGGGCTAGACGCAATGCGAGCTGAATGCTATCGCACATCGGTTGAATACGCGCCGAAGAAAGTGTCTCAACTTTGCCACCCCGCAGGAGATCATCACACAGCTGCGTTATGATTCACCTGTTACACTTAGAACTTGAAACCGCCCCTTGATTCATTCCCAATGACTCGATCAGCGTTGGTTGTGCAATGAGTACAACCTGACTTTCGATGGCATCCTTTCTGACAATCAACTCATCCCGCATATAGGACACACACCACACGAGCTATCGCCTGACGATACTTGCATCAACGCAGGCCGTGAACATGCTTGCCGTACCAAAATTAATATAATTAGCTATATACACCTATTTGACTCTCACCATAGCCCATGATACTGTGTGAACTCATCCGAGCTAACACTACCCTTCGTGCGCCTCTAGACTTATTCGATCACCTTCGTGTGATCGATCTTGCTGTAGATGTTGCTCAAACGTTTCATCATTTCTGTCGCTGAACACTTGGCAGGAAGATGGGCGAATGATTTCAGGCTTTCAATCCGACCCCTTTATCTCCATCAAGCATGCTTTCAAGTTGGAGATACCAGGTTCTATAAAGGAGCACGTATGAAGCTATCCACTGGGTGGCGCGCCGACAAGACCAGAAAGAACCGAGCACGGGCAACACGGAAACCAAAAATCAGATGGGAGGTGCTTGGCCTTCCAGGCCCTCTTGATACCAGTCTAACGACCTCAATGGAAGACATTCGCCAACAGGTGTCGAACATGGCAAGCCGTGGATTCGGCCAAGGCACTCGCTCCCGCACCGCCGAACGAGAAGCGAAGACCGCCAACCATGCTCCTGACCCAAACGCTAAAAGACGTCGCGGAGCAACGGAGTCATCGCAATCATAGCGGAGGCAGGATCATAACGCGCAGGCGATTAGCGGCTACTACGAGTCGCCACGCAAAGGAGGCTACCATCGGACGAGCAGGGAAAACGACCATCGCAAAACGAGACCGCGAGAAAGCGAAGCAAATTCAGCGGCGTGAGAAAGATGCGCGCCGAGAGCAGCGCAAGACCGAAAAGCCCGATCGCCTCTCGAACACAGAGGGAGAAGATCCTGATTTAGCAGGACTTCAGTGGGGTCCGCAAGAACCGCTTTATTAGGGATGACGTAAGAGCGCGTCCTGCTCATCGCAGCACTCTTGTGGTCTACTCTGCTCTTACAAACCAATCAGCGGCAAACACTGCCTACAGATGTTGGGGGACCACCCGAAGATACTCGCTCTTCTGCTTCACCATCAGTACCACGCCATCCTCATCAGTCAAGATCAGCAAATCATCATTAATGACCAGTATTCAATCCGGGTCTCCGATGTTGGTACGATACTGCGTCCGGCTAGCCGAATTACGACCAAGGCCGACAACTAATTTCGTCAATCTGTCGATGACTTCTTCGCGTCCGTCCTCGTGAAATCTGATCTTCATACCGTCAGGAACTCTCACCCACCTTTTCACCGCTTGTAGCCCTTCGGTCTTTGAGCTTTGTCATGATAAAACTCCTCGGACCACTCACAGTTTTTACCTGTCAGGAGAATGACGCCACTGATGTCTCCCTGGCCGTAGACTCTGCCTGTAAAAACCTAGCCCCCTTCCGGCACGACGGGAACCGGCTGATGCTGGCGTCGGTCTTCGCCCGGACGTCCCCACCGCTGACGGTCACCTCTGGAACGCTCAGGCATCCTTGAATGCGGACGATCACTAGGACTGGGGCTTCCCTCTGCCAACGGCACAGGATGCCCCAGCAATGTTTCGATCGCGCGCAGCTGATCACGTTCCTCGGATGTCACGAAACTGATGGCTCGCCCGGTCATCTTCATCCGAGCTGTCCGTCCAATACGATGTATATAGTCCTCCGGACAATTCGGTAAATCGTAATTCACCACGTGGCCGATATTCGCCACGTCAATGCCTCGGGCTGCGATATCCGTCGCGACAAGAATCCTGACCTGCCCTCGTTTAAATCCGTTGAGAGCACGGAGGCGCTGAGGCAGACTTAGGTCTCCGTGGATAACGGCGACACGGTGGCCAGCCTGTTCAAGCGTCTGACCCAGTCGATCAACCCGACTCTTTGTCCGAGCGAATACAAGGACCGTCCCTCGTTCCGATCCAAGTAACGCCACCAACAGATTCGTTTTTTCGTGGGAGGTCGTATAATGCAATACCTGAGTCACGCCTTCAGCCGTCGTCGAGGACGGTGTCACCATCACGTGAACGGCGCCTTTCAAGCTCGCTTGAACCAGTCGGGTGACATCCGTCGGAAGCGTGGCGGAAAAGAGTAACGTCTGCCGTTCTACCGGCAATGCGTCAAGAATCTGATTAATCTGTGGAGCAAAGCCCATATCGAGCATGCGGTCAGCTTCATCGAGCACCAGGATCTTAATCGGAAGCAAATTGATCGTCCCGTTCCACATATGGTCCAGCAAACGACCCGGTGTGGCAACCAGGATATCAGGCTGCTGGCGTAATCCTCTGATCTGCGCCTGCATATCACTCCCTCCGACAATGACAGTAGCAGAGATGCCGTGGCTACGACCGAGCTTCTCAATCGAACCAAAAATCTGTAGCGCCAATTCCCGCGTCGGTGCGAGAATCAATGCCTGCGGCTGACCTTTCGGCAAGACCGCAAGCCGTTCGATCATGGGGACGACAAACGCAGCCGTCTTTCCCGTACCGGTTTGCGCACAACCGATGACGTCCCTGCCCTCAAGGGCTGGGGGAATGGCCTGAGCTTGGATAGGAGTGGGAACGAGCAAGCCTGCTGCCGTCAAATCCCGCAAGAGCGGTTCAGACAAACCAAGGGTATGAAAACTCGTGTGAACAGAGGTATACAATGCACTATCCTTTCAATGTGATCGCATTAAGACGGGATCAGAGAACCGAGGGGGGAGAAACCAGGAAGGCATCAACTCCAACAGGACCTGGTCGCGATGCGATCGCGAAGTCCGTTATGGTGAATACATCCGTGCCGCCGGACTACTGCAACAACGATGTAGGGACGATCCTACAGCAAGCCCTCTTTGGCGTCAACTCTTTTGAAGCCTAATTGGCTCATACCAAAACATGAAGTTATCTTTCCTCATGGCATTGCTCAAACGCGCCAAAACAGAAACAGACAGATGCGTTCGCTATCCTGGCGAGACTGTGCTAAGGTAGCAGTGTTAAAGTCCGGTCACTACTCTATCCCTCGCGCCCGCACTCCCTCCCTCTAGATTCTGCGCGATCGATGCTCTAGTTTCCGCTCTGCTCGGCACGTAAGTCTCTTCAGAGAGACCACCGTACAGCACCGGTCTGTACCGCACTCGCATCTGTCCGATAGTACGATCGACAGATGTGAATCACAGTACAAACTTTGATCGAATCGGATTGCAGCATACTGGCAGCCTGAGACTACCGTACGAACATCCTGGATATGAGGCCCTATGAGCCAAACGGCGCAACGACGCATGACCCCACGATCACCGACGAACATCATCTCCGCAGATATCCCGATCGGTCGGCAGCGCCACGCGATCTGGAATGTCATACTCTTTTGTGCCCTTGGTATGGGTGCTGTAATCGGGGTCCCCCTCCATGGATATCTCTACCACTACACCTGGCTAGACTGGTCGCTGTTCGGACTACTCTATGTCGTCAGCGGGCTGGGTATCACGGTCGGCTATCATCGACTGGCGTCCCATCGGAGCTTTGACTGTCCGAACTGGGTCAAAGGCGCACTCTTGATCGCGGGCGCCTGGGCACTTCAGAATTCGGCCATCAAATGGGCGGCTGATCATCTGCGTCATCACGCGCACTGCGACGAAGAAAAAGATCCGTACAATGCGCAAAAAGGATTCTGGCATAGCCACTGCGGATGGCTCTTTGCCCCAGATCAGCACGAGGATCAAAAATATGCGACGCGCATTGCGAACGATCCCGTCGCGATCTGGCAGCAAAAGCACTACACCCTCCTGGTCCTCACCGGCCTGGCCGGTACTTTTCTCATCGGCTTTCTCCATAACGGCATAGTCGGTGGGGTGGGTTGCTTTCTCCTCGCCGGTGTGGGACGCACATTCGCCGTGCTCAATTCAACGTTTTGCATCAACTCCATCTGCCATTTGTGGGGACAGCAGCCACACGGAACATCAGACTCCAGCCGGGACAGCTGGCTGGTGTCTCTTGTGACATTTGGCGAGGGGTATCATAACTATCATCATATGTATCCGACCGATTACCGAAATGGTCCTCGCTGGTATCACTTCGATCCCTCGAAATGGCTCATCCTCGGGCTCTACTCGCTAAGACTTGCGACATCGTTGCGGACAGGCTTGCATGTCGAGGCCTCACTCGCTCGAACGAACTAACGCCCACGAAGGGAATCTCGATGGGAAAGCGGACTCTGTACGTAGGAGGACTCCCAGACAAGGTCTCTGACTGTGAGCTACGTGGCATTTTCACCTCCTATGGTCTAGTTGCCAGAGCCTATGTAGTCCGATTCAAACATACGGGAAAATCTGCCGGGTACGGATTCGTCGAAATGGGATCCGGCGAACAGGCCTTAAATGCCGTGGTCGCCCTTGAAGGAACCGAATGGGAGGGGCACCTTCTCAGGCTCTATGTGACCCCCTACGCAAATCAGGCCGTATAGGATCGTGCACGCCACGAAAAAGGAATAGACATGGGCCGTACAAACTTGGATCCGATCATGACCTTTCCAGATGGATCACACCTCTTGATCAGCACCGCCTGTTCAAAAGAGGGCAGCTTCTCCTGCGCCCTGTACATGGCGACCATCGCAGCGGATGATCGAGGGGCCTTCCGCGTCGTATCCAACCACCTCGCCGCAGCCACCTGCTTGGTGGCGCAAGAAGATGCTTACAGTTATGCCCAACGTCTCTACCCACGTTCCGCTGAGGGGATGAAGAAACCACCCTACCTCATCTGGCCAGGCCCTGGACCCACCGGTAATGCGGATGTGTAGAACAGTTGCCTGACCATCTCGCACCCAGAGCCAGTCTCGATTCTCGGCCCGCCCACACAATCATCCTTCGTCATTCCAACCGCCACAAAATTAAGGAACAGGTCCTATAGCTTTTCATGCGCGCCTCTGTTAAGGTAATCCTGTTTCATGCGGCGGGCCTCGCATGAAACAGCAAATAGAACGGTCCATCACCGATATTGTTGGTACCGAGAATCTGATCGGAAGCTCGACCCAAGCCGCTCCATTGTTCGCGTCTTCGGCCTGTTCCTTCCCCTCGTGAGTTCGTTCTCGAGTCTCAGACAATATCAATTTCAGAAGGAGGAACCCCCATGGGTTCAAAACTTTATGTCGGCGGGTTGCCCTATGCGGCAACTGAATCACAGCTCACCACCCTCTT
>JAYTTD010000078.1:0-24202 GCA_043745235.1 Nitrospira sp.
GCAAAAAACGGACAGCCGCGCAAGGGGTGGGTGAAGCTCATTCAAGCGCTGAGGCAGGATCCATCGAAGTTCCGTACCTATTCCAGACTCCTTCGGGTCTCGCTACTGGCTTTTCTGGGTAGCCGAAAGCAGGATGTGTAGACCGCACCGAAGTCTCTCACCCTCAGCTACAAGCTTTTGCCAGTAACCTTTCCCTAAATTTCTCTTCTTTCCTGGAAACGCATTTCGCCTCAAGCGCTCGTGCTTTGCGATGAAGCTCGTGAGCAGGACTTTCTTCTTGACAGGTTCACGCGTTTTGTTCATATTCTGAACGCATAAATAATTTATCTGTATAAATCATGGATTTACAAGGTCAACGAGACCTTTTTCTCCTCAACGAGCTCGACCGAGATGGCGGGGCCACTCAACGCACCCTTGCCATCAAACTTGGCGTCGCACTCGGTCTGACCAATCTCTATCTCAAGCGTCTGGTCCGCAAGGGCTCCATCAAGATCACGACCATCCCGCGCAATCGAATCCGTTATTTGCTGACTCCTCAAGGATTAGCAGAAAAGTCTCGTCTTACCTATCAGTACATGCAGTATTCGTTGTCGTACTATCGCGATATGCGCGGGCGGTTGAAAGAAATGTTGTCGTCATTTGATGGAACGAACGGCCAGCGGGTGGCGATCTATGGCACAAACGAACTCGCTGAACTGGCCTATCTGTCGCTTCGAGAGATGAATATCGACTGTGTGGGATTCATTGATGGAAGCTCGCGCGAGTCATTTCTTTCTTGCCCGGTTTCTTCACCTGATAAGGTGAGTCGCTGGCATTTTGATCGGGTGTTGATTGCTGATATCGAGCATGCCGCTGCCTGTGAAGAGCAATTGGTAGAGTCGGGAGTGCCACGGGAAAAGGTGTTGAGACTCGGCCCGCCTAAATAAGGCATGGCGCGTCCGCGCGTGGTCGACAGTGTGTGTGGTGCCTGTGAGTTGGATCTGTAAGTGAAAGGGCGGAGCTGTGCCCGCAGGGCGCGCGACAAGCGCGACTTGCGGGACGAGCGAGACAGGTAGGATGGGATGATGAGCGAGACCCGTAAAAAGACGGAGTGTGCGGGACAAGTGCGAAAAGTTAAGACAAGTGGATCCGGGCATTCAGGTCTCGCACGCCTAGCCTTTCTCGCCAGTCACGCCCGTCTCGCATTCTTGCTATGTCTGTAATTCGATTTGAGGATCTTGAAGTTTGGCAGGAGGCGATCTCGTTGGCGGTGGATGTATACACTGTTTCTAAAAGCGGTGACTTTAACCAAGATTTCGGTCTCAGAGACCAAGTTCGAAGATCGGCAGTATCGATCGCGTCCAACATTGCAGAGGGCAAGGAGCGAGAGACTATCCCGGAGTTTGTGCGATATCTGTACATAGCGAAGGGATCTTCTGGCGAGCTCAAGACTCAACTCATGATTGCCCAACGGATCGGATATATCGAGCAACACTGTGCAGAGAATCTAAGGCAGAGAGTTGAGAAGATCAGCGCTAAGCTTGGCGCCTTGATCAAGGCCCTCAAAAGGAAATAGCGTGACTCTCATGGTTGTTCAGTGTGCCAGTTTCGTTCGTTTCGGTTTTCGCGTCATTTCAGAATGTTGTGAACTATTTTCCAGTCGCGCATTTCTCGCCTTTCTCGCGTGTCGCGCACGGGGTGGCCCGTGAACGAGTTCACGGGCACATCCCGTTGGTACGCCCTTCGGACTCGGTCGCGTCACGAAAAGATTGTGCGTGACCAGCTCGTCAATCAGGGTATTGAGCCGTTATTGCCGACGGTCAAGCGTATGAGCCAATGGAAGGATCGGAAGAAAGAAATCGAAGTCCCGCTCTTTTCAGGGTATTGCTTTGTCCGCTTTGCATCGGAGCACAAGCTGCCGGTGCTCAAGACCATCGGAGTCGTCGACATTGTGGGCAGCGGCCATCGCCCAGAGGCGATCCCGGACGAGGAGATTGCGGCGATCAAGACCCTCATGACGAGCGTGCTGCCTTACGATCCGCATCCGTATCTGCACGAAGGCATGCAGGTGGAAGTGATCCGAGGCCCGCTGCAAGGCGTGCAGGGGATCCTCTTGCGCAAAGACAAGCGTCACCGCCTGGTGCTGGGTGTTCGCCTCATTCAGCAGGCTGCGGCCGTGGAGATTGATGTGAATGATGTGGTGCCGATATAGCAGGCTGCGGAAAAACTATATTGGTGTCTAGAAGTTCGATGGTTCGCAGGTGTGGCACAACAGGAGAACGCTCCTGCAGGATAGCCGAGCGAGACTTGCGGGACGGGTTGATCTGGTTAGTTTAGTTCATGTAGTTGGTCTTGTCCAACCAACCAAACGAGACAAACCAAATAACGGTCTTCTTGCGCTGGTGGACTTTTTCAGCATTCCTGTTAAGCGTGGGAACAGACCGTGAAGAACCTGGCGCGACGGTCGAAGAGAGAAAACACCAAGGTGGTATAAATCTAACTTGCATGTTGGTACATTAAATATCCACCGTTAAGAGGTGGCCATGCGTATTCTTATAACAACAGGTGGCTTTCTTGGTCCCCATCTTTGTGAAAGGCTCCAAAATAATCGCGGTGAGATCATTCAGACGTTCGGAGCGAGGTTAAGGAGCGTTTGGAGGTGCGGAATGGACGCGTTGGGGCAGAATAAGGGAATGCGACAGTGCTAGACCTAACCCCCAAAATCTATGCATGGTAGTGGACACTGCCCCGTTGGGCCGATCACCGAGGAGAAACCCGTCATGCAAAAGTTAATAGAAATTGACTGCCCACAGGAAATCCTGCTCGGCCTGCATCTGGATGCAGATCAATTTGCTAAGCTGGTGAAGATGGAGACAGCCATTGCGCTTTTTCGTGAAGGAAAGCTGTCTTCCGGTATGGCGGCTCGCTGGTTGAATATCCCTCGCGTTCACTTCCTTCTGAAGGCTATGCGAGAAGGCACTGTGACGCTGCTGCAAGACAACGAAGACGATTTCGCCAGAGAGACCTCCCTGCTGTGATTGTCTATTCCAATACCACGCCTCTTATAGCGCTCGCCAGTATCGGCCAATTGGAAATCCTGCCGAAAATGTTTGGCAAGGTGCACGTTGCCAAGGCCGTGATCGAAGAATGTACGGAAGGTGGACGGGTTATCGTCCCTGATCTCATGTAACTGGCCTGGATTGTCCCTGTCGCCGATGCCGAGGATGTCGCTTTGACGGTATTGTTTGAGCTTGATCGTGGAGAAAAGCAGACCATCCTCCTGGCGAGGAAATATAAAGCCGACAAAGTCATCATCGACGAACGGATCGGGCGTCGCATCGCTGAATATCTAGGGAAGGTCTGATTAATTCAATGTTTTAGGTAGGGACCAATCAAATTTCCAGTGTTTTGCGTGTTGGCTGCCCACAATCGGGAATTAATCAGACCTTCCCTAGACCTAAACGTGGTGGGCACTTTGGGTTTGCTTGCCAAGGCAAAAACACTCGGCTTGATCGACTCCTTCCGGGATGCAGCTCTTAGCATGCAACGCCAGGGAATCTACTACAATACCTCGCTGATCCAACGCCTGGCTCAGCAGTTGGGAGAGTCTTGATGAAAGGTTTTGAAGTGCAGGAAATGACAGATATAAAAATATTCGGCCTCCCCCAGCAATTTTTTCAACAAATCGAGCCTGACCCCATTTGCCTGCGCTGAAGATGGGTTGGGGAAAACGGTGCAATGGTCCGAAAAGGAAGCATGTATGTAATCCCTCACCCTCAAACGTCGAACCTCGGACCATTTCCATGAAGGCCATTATCCCCGCATCACCAGCCAGGATGGCTCATACCTCGCAGAGCTTCTCCTATTTAAAGGATACGAGGTCTTCGGGATCATCCGGCTGTCCCGCGCTTTCAACAGGAGTCGGGGTCAATAGTCATGCCAGCCCACATTTAAAGCGCGACATACAGATTGTGCATTTCGAGCCAGTCCTGCATTGGAGTCGTGCCACTCTCGCACGTCCCGCTATTCTCGCAATGAGCATGATGTGGTGCCGGCATGATGGGAATAATATTTACCCTCCCCATACCAAGACCATGTGAGCGGTTGATAGGGTCGCTTTGGATAAGGATGCTTGACAGCAGATGCCTTCAAGATGCGTGTTGATACATATGCGAACGACGCTCAACATTGATGACCAACTCATCAAGCGTGCGGCCCGATTCACCGGCGTTCAAGAAAAGACGCAGCTTGTGCGCTTAGGACTTGAGGCCCTCATTTCTCGCGAAGCCGCCAAACGACTCGCTCGCCTTGGGGGGAGTGACGCCGATCTCAAAGACATCCGCCGCCGCCGGTCTACCTAGTCGTACTCACGCTCGTCGATACTTCCCTGTGGCTCGATCACTTTCGTGCCAATTCCCCCGCACTCCGCCAGTTGCTGGAGGAGGACCTAATCCTGTGTCACCCACTCGTTATCGGGGAATTAGCCTGCGGCAACTTGAAACATCGATCGAAAGTTCTCGAGTCTCTGACGGTGTTGCCTACTACGCCGACAATTAAACTCTTTGGACAGGGCTTGGGATGGATCGATGTCCATCTCCTCGCCTCGACGCTTTTGCAGCAAGTGACACTCTGGACCCTCGACCAACCTTTAAGGCACGCTGCCAGAAAACTGCGCTGTGGTTTTGAATCGTCCCACTAATCGATGATCAACACGTCATCTCACTATCGGCGGTGAAATTCACAGAAACAAGCCATGCACTCTCGCGCGTCCTGTAATTCTCGCAATGAGCGAAACAGATCAAATAAATCAGGCAGCCTGGAATAACCAAATTCCGTGGTCTTGGCGAACGTGAGTGAGGTCACGAGGTGAACAGGGCAACTCCTCAGCTGCGAACGATACCGGCAGCACAGCGGGATCGGCTCATCGAGCAAGTGAAGCATCGTCTTCAAGGAAGACCGGAAATCCTCCTGGCCCTTCTGCATGGATCGTTTCTCACGGGCGGCCCGTTTCGTGATGTGGATCTCGCTCTCTACCTTGTGCCTGGCCTGATCCGCAGAGAGGCATTTCGAGACTATGAGTTGGAGCAAGGGGTTCGATGGAGTGCAGAGCTTGGGTTACCGATCGACGTTCGTGTGCTCAACGACGCACCTGTGACATTTCGGTACCATGCGTTGAAAGGGACTGCCGTACTCGTGCGAGATGAGGAGTTTGTCGATGAGCTTCGTGCGAGAACCTGGGACGAATACTGCGACTTCGCGCCGTTCGCCAAGAGGTATCTGCGAGAGGTGATCGGTGAGTGAGGTCAATCTGGATCGTTTGCGGGAACTTGCCGGCCACCTCCGTAACGCCTGCCGCCAGCTTCAAGAGTTTGGGAGACAAGATGTCCAGGCATTCCTCGCCGATGCCAACACAGTCAATAGCGCCAAGTATCTCTTGATCGTGGCTGCAGAGGCTGCCCTTGATATCTGCAATCATCTGGCAGCCAAGCGAGGAGGCCGGAGTCCGGAGGACTATGCCGATTGTATGGCGATCCTGGGCGAGATCGGCGTGCTGGAGACGGATCTGATGGTTCGAATGGGCAAAATGGCTAGGTTCAGAAATCTGATCGTGCATCTCTACTGGAAAGTCGATGATAGAGAGGTCTTTCGAGTCATCCGTGAGAACCTCCAAGATTTTGACCGATACCTCCACGCGGTCGGCCGATATCTTAAATCGGAGCTGTGATGGGACTGCCTCAACGGTATGCGGCAAGAGAACATTGAGAGAGCAACCGCTTTCCTCGCTTCGCAAAACATGAAAATCCAGGCTGAATGACAATCCGCTGGTGTTCCGCTTGACTCAGCAAGCCGCGGCCGTGGAGATCGATGTGAATGACGTGGTGCCGGCGTGATGGGAATGAAGCTCGGTGGGGCAATCCCTGTGTCATCGAACTGAGAGGCAGGTATGCTGACGCAAGACGAGAATCTCACGCGAGCGATCCTGGCTGGCCTCAACACACAGCCTGGGATCAGACTAGCCATTCTGTTCGGTTCGCTGGCTGTTGGCCAGGAGCGGGTGGACAGCGATCTGGATTTGGCAGTAGACGCCGGACATCGTCTCACGGCTGGTGAGAAACTGGCTCTGATGAACAAGTTGACGGAACGAACGGGTCGCCCGGTTGACTTGGTGGATCTTCACGCCGTTGGGGAACCTCTGCTAGGCCAGATCCTTCGGCATGGGAACAGACTGTTGGGCAGCGAGACCTGCTACGCCGAGCTCATCCGCAAGCATCTGTTCGATCAGGCGGACTATCTGCCGTATCGCAACAGAATTCTTGCCGAAAGGAGGCGGGTATGGATCGGGAAGTGATCGAGCAGAAGCTCGAATCCCTTCGGCGCTGTCTTCATTGCGTCGCGGAGAAATGTCCATCCGATCCGGCTACGCTGGGTCGTGACCCCGATCTTCAGGATATCGTGACCCTTAATCTGACCGAGCTGTGCAACTGTGCGTAGACCTTGGCGCACACCTCATTGTCGACCTGGATGTGTCGCCACCGGATACGATGGGCCAAACGTTCGATGTATTGGCCCACGCCGCTGTTATCACTGAACCGTTGGCCCAGCAGCTCAAGAAGGCCGTGGGTTTTCGGAATATCGCCGTGCATCATTACGAGGAAATCGACTGGGCGATTGTCCATCGTATCGCCCTGGATCACTTGAGCGATTTTAGCGAATTTGCCAAGATTGTTGCCGCCAGATTATCCCGATGACAATCTCATCATCTAACAGCGCTGAGCAGGTGGAAGTGATCCGAGGTCCGCTACGAGGAGTGCACGGGATTCTCTTGCGCAAAGAAAAGCGCCATCGCCTGGTGGGGGTCCGACTCATTCAGCAGGCGGCGGCCGTGGAGATTGATGTGAACGATGTGGTGCCGGTGTGAGGGGGATAAGGGGGTACGGTGAAGATCCGTATTGATTCTCATACCCTAGAGCGGGCACAAGAACGAGGAACCAATGCAGAAGAAATCGCACAGGTTATTGAAACTGGCCTTACTCTGGATGCCAAGCATAGGAGGTCAATAAAGGCCAAAGTCTTCCCGTTCAACCATTTGCGACACGGCAAATTCTACGAGCAAAAACGGGTGGAGGTGATTTGTGCGACAGAAGGTGATACCCTTGTGACCGTGACCGTGACCGTGTATGTCTTCTACGGTAGATGGGAGGAACAGAAGTGAAGATCTCCTATGATGACAGAACAGACCTGCTATATCTTCGATTTGACGAGCGCAAGCAGGAGGTGGAAAACAAAAGGGTGTCCGATGATGTTGTCCTGGACATCGGTGCAGAGGGCAAGATTATTGGAATTGAAATTCTAGACGCCTCGCTACACCTGGACCTTGAACTCCTCCTGCCGGTTCGTTACGGAGCCTCAAAAGCCGGATAAGCTTTGCAGTGTTCTCTCCCTGGCTCCGCGTACCTTCAACACGAGTCGGAAGTTAACAGTCATGCGAGCCCTCATTTTAAGTGCGCCGTACTCATCATGCATTTCGAGTCAGTCCTGTGTTGGAGTCGCGCGACTCTCGCACGTCCCGCTATTCTCGCAGGAGCACGATGTGGCGCCGGCGTGAGGGGGATAATGTTTACTCTTCCCGTACCAAGACCATGCGAGCGGTCGAGAGGGTCGCTTTGGACAAGGATACTTGACAGTAGATGCCTCGAAGATGCATATGCGAACAACACTCAACATTGACGACCATCTCATCAAGCGCGCGGTCCAATTCACCGGCGTTCAAGAAAAGACACAGCTTGTGCGCTTAGGCCTTGAGGCCCTCATTTCTCGCGAAGCCGCCAAACGACTCGCTCGGCTTGGGGGGAGTGACGCCCATCTCAAAAACATCCGCCGCCGCCGGTCTATCTAGTCGTGCTCACGCTCGTCGATACTTCCGTATGGATTGATCACTTTCGTGCCAACTCCCCCGCACTCCGCCAACTGCTGGAGGAGGATCGAGTCGTGTGTCACCCACTCGTTATTGGGGAATTAGCCTGCGGAAACTTGAAACATCGGTCTAAAGTCTTGGAGTCCCTGACCACATTGCCTACCACGGCGACAATCGAGTATGAGGAGCTTCTTATGTTTATTCTCCTTCGCCGAATACCCCATAGCTTGCTGCGGGGATGAAGGCGAGGAGAACCCTCCGTAGCCTTGGCGAAGGAGGGTAGCGGCTTCGGAGAATTTCGCAGGATGCCCCGCAGCTTGCTGCGGGGAGCTTCATTGAAACCCATAAACTCTTTGGACAGGGAGTGGGATGGATCGATGTCCATCTCCTCGCCTCGACACTTCTCCAGCAAGTGACACTTTGGACCCTCGATCAACCCGTACGACACGCTGCCAGAAAACTGCGCTGTAACTTTGAATTCTCCAATTAATCGACGATCAACACGTCTTCTCACTATTGGCAGTGAGATACACAGAAACAAGCCGCGCACTGTAAAGACATTCACGAAAGTCTGCCATTCCTCCCCGCTCGGAAGAGCGGGGAGGAATGGCAGCTCGTAGCGAAGCGGAGATAAATTCCATCTTGGTTTACAAAAGCCCCACCCGGAAAGGCGGGGTTCTTTACTGGTCTGCATGTCTGGGATAACAGGAGTACGTCCGGTGGGATGATCAAAAAGGCCGTCCTCGGCGTGCGTGGCGCATGTGGTTTTTCTGGTTGATCCGGTTAGGGGAGTTCAAGCAAACACACGAGACAGACCAGATGAACCAGTGCCCCAATAACTGCCTGTAGGCGCGTTGACGTCAAATGGCTTGTTCGGGGCGGCAGCTTACGATATGGTAAGGATGTTCATCTATAGTAAGGAGGCGGGATGTCCACCTCAACGCTGACCAGTAAAGGTCAAACAACCATCCCCAAGGACGTCCGGAAACGACTCAATCTCCATCCAGGAGATCGCCTGGAATTTGTGATCGATGAGGATGGTCGTGTGCTGGTGCTATCGGCAAGCATTGACGCGTCAGAGTTGGCGGGGATGCTCAAGCCTCCGGTTCGACCGGTCAGTGTCGAGGACATGAACCGTGCGATTCGCAAACGAGGAGGCCGGCGATGATCGGTCTCGACACGAATGTCCTGATCAGATACTTAGTGCAGGACGACCCCGGACAATCGCGCAAAGCCACTCAGGTGATCGTAAAGCGCTGTACGCGTGATGACCCAGGGTTTATCAATCGTATCGTCCTCTGTGAACTGATATGGGTCCTGGAAAGTGCCTATGGCTATTCAAAAGACACGATTGTGCCCGTATGAGAAAAGCTGTTTCGGACGAGCCAGCTGAAGATTGAAGATACGCAGTCAGCATGGACCGCCTTTCGCACGTATCAAAAAGGGAAGGCAGACTTCGCCGACTGTCTACTGGGAACCACCAATCGATTTGGTGGTTGCGATGGGACCCTCACCTTCGATCAAGCCGCGGGCAAGCTAGAAGATTTCCAACTGCTCTAACAGGCTGCGGAAAAACTCTGTGGGCACGCCGGAATTTCATTGGTCTGAACACCTGAGACACGTCTGGTTTCTCTGGTTAGCTGGTTCGTTTGGTACCTCTCGTTCGTCGAACCAAACCAGCTAAACAAACAAGACAAACCACATAAACAAGATAGACCCAACACACCAGACAGACCGAACAGACCAAATGAACAAGACTGACTGGCGGACTCTTTCAACAGCCTACGAGGATACCATCACCCTCAGCGAGCAATGGTCAACGAAACGGTGACTCCCCATGTCGTGGTTACCGTATATCGCACCAGTAAGGTCAGCAGGTATTGGAGGGAGTCATGAAGGTAAAATATGATGAAGAAGTGGATGTGTTGACGATTGAGTTCAGTGATGCCCCAATTGAGGAGAGCGACCAGGGTAAGCCCGACGTGATTCTGGATTATGACAAAGACGGTAACATTGTAGGCCTGGAGATTTTGAACGCATCCAAGCGGATTCAGAATCCCAAATCCGTGGAATACGCAGTTGCCTAGCCCACATTTTTCACGAGGGTGTGAGACAGGTGCGTAGAGCTGCGAGGGAGGCACCCTTGAACAGGATGTTGACTGACCGAGCGGCGAGCCCGCCCGTCTGCATCCAACTCGCAGCCAGGCTGTCGGAGCGACGTATCGGTTGTTGCAGGAGAAGTCATCGTGAATAATGCGGGTGAGGTAGGGTATGGGGCGCAACAAGAAGCTACGAATCCGTCTTGATGGTCTGAGACGGCAGATCACCGATCACCGGATTAAGATTGCACTTGAACAGCAGCGTGCGACTCCTGAGCGGAGTCTCATCCGGCACTGGGAAGTCGAGATTAAAGCGTGGGAACAGACCGTCAAGAATCTGGAGCGACGGTTGAAGAAAGGAAAGCACCATGATTAAGAAACGAGGGCAGTCAGCGGTTGTCGAAACGGGTTCGTTCCTCACGCCATCGAGCGCTCTGCTGGATAATCACTTCGATGAAATTCTTGAGACCATCGAGGAAATTCGGGGACTTATCGCGCTGTTAAAATCACGTTCGAGCGATGATGAGAAGCGGGATGAGTATGAAGGACGGCTGTACGTAGCCCTGACTCATCTTGACCACCATGTCAAACCGGCCATCACGGAGTGGGATCGCGTGGTAGACCGGATGCCCGATGACTGATGGCGTTAGAGTTCTTTCATCCCGGTATCCATAAATCCAGCCACGCTGACGGGTGTCCGATCCGCCATCATCTGCCGCGTGCCTTCAACACGAGTCGGAAGTGAACATTCATACCAAGACCATTTCGGTATCTGCACGAAGGCATGCACGTGGAAGCGGTCCGAGGTCCGCTGCAAGAAGTGCGCGGGCTTCTCTTGCGCAAAGACAAGCGCCACCGCCTGGTTCTGGGAGTCCGACTCATTCAGCAGGCTGCGGCCGTGGAAGTTGATGGAGCAACGTCGTTTCTGTCTCATGTGCCGCATCACTGATTCAAACTCATGGGCGCAGATCGACTCCTTAGTCTCACCGAGGGTCTGTCTGTGAGCGAGCCACACCGAACAGACTGAAAGTTGAGATCTGCAAGTCGCAGAAGGAAAGTCACGTAGCAATGATTGGAATTTGTTGGAGGCGCGATGATGAGTATGTCTAGTACGGGTAGTGAAGGAGTGCCGCAAGTGGCCGTCGTCGGGGCTGGCTACTGGGGGAAAAATCTTGTGCGCAACTTTCATGATCTGAATGCGCTGGGCGCCATCTGCGACAGTGAGCCGGAGCGGTTGGAGTCGTTCAAACAGCAATATCCCTCAGCCAAGATGTTCAATGCCTATTCGGATGTGCTGAGAGATGCGACGATACAAGCCGTGGCAATTGCGACACCGGCCGAGGCGCATGCCGATGCGGTGAGAGAGGCGTTGCTGGCCGGAAAAGATGTATTCGTGGAAAAGCCACTCTGTCTCTCTGTTGAAGAAGGGGAAGGACTCGTCGCGCTTGCCAAAAAGAAGGGCCGTATCCTAATGGTGGGACACCTCCTGTGGTATCACCCGGCCATTTTGAAGCTGAAAGAATTGATCGGTGCCGGCGAACTGGGGCGCATCCAATACATCTATTCAAATCGTTTGAATCTCGGGAAGATCCGCCGCGAGGAGAATATTCTGTGGTCGTTCGCGCCACACGATATCTCCGTGATTTTGGGGCTGCTGAACGAAATGCCGGAGAATGTCAGGGCTCAAGGGGGGAACTATCTTCACCACCAGATTGCCGATGTCACGATGAGTCTCCTTTCTTTTGCAAGCGGCGTCAGAGCACATATCTTTGTCTCCTGGCTACACCCGTTCAAAGAGCAGAAGTTAATCGTGGTGGGTGATCGAAAAATGGCTGTATTCGACGACATGGAAAAGAAGGATAAGTTGCTGCTCTATCCACACTCCATTGACTGGAAGAACAATATTCCAATTGCCAATAAGGCGGACGCCCAGCCGGTTGAGCTTGATCAGGGGGAGCCCCTTCGTACCGAGTGTCTTCATTTCCTAGATTGTGTTGCCAAAAGAACCAGGCCAAGAACCGATGGTGATGAGGGGCTGCGGGTGTTGTCCGTGCTGCATCGTTGTCAAAAGGCGTTGGAGAAAGAGTCGCATCGCCAGGAGCAGCACGTACCACTAACGGAGAAGAAGTACTTTGCGCACGAGTCAGCATTTATTGATGACGGTGTCGACATTGGAGAAGGGACGAGCATCTGGCACACTTCCCATGTTCTGAAAGGCTCGCGCATCGGGAAAAATTGCAAGATCGGTCAGAATGTGGTGATCGGTCCGAACGCGGCGGTTGGGAATGGAGTGAAGATCCAGAACAACGTGTCCGTCTACGAGGGTGTGACACTGGAAGACTTCGTCTTTTGCGGCCCCTCAATGGTCTTCACCAACGTCTTTAACCCGCGAAGTGAAATCCCTAGGATGAATGAGCTGCGGCCAACGCTGGTGAAAAAGGGAGCGACGTTAGGCGCCAACTCTACAATTCTCTGTGGCACCACGATCGGACAGTATGCCTTAATAGGCGCCGGTTCGGTGGTGACCAAGGATGTCCCCGATCATGCGCTCGTCGTCGGGAATCCAGGCCGGGTGACTGGGTGGATGTGTATCTGTGGAGTAAAACTCCGCGTCAAGGGTAAGAAGGCGACATGCCCAACCTGTGGGAAGCAGTACCTGTCTAGCAAGGCCGGGATGAAGGCGGTCTAGCAAAAAACCAAGGAGACCTTTATGGGAGTTCCCCTACTCGATCTGAAGGCACATCACGAACCGCTTCACGCAGAGATCATGGCTGCGATCGAACAGATGTTTCGGAGCCAGGCGTTCATTCTCGGACCGGAAGTGGCCAAGCTGGAGGAACGGGTGGCCGCATACTCTCAAGCCAAGTATGGCATCGGTGTGTCGTCCGGCACGGATGCGCTCCTCATTGCGTTGATGGCGATCGGGGTGGGCTCTGGGGATGAAGTGATCACGGCCCCCTTTTCTTTCTTTGCCACGGCGGGAGCAGTCGCTCGACTCGGCGCCAAGCCTGTGTTCGTCGATATTGATCCCACGACATACAATATCGATCCCTCGAAAATCGACAAGGCGATAACGTCAAAAACAAGAGCCATCATTCCGGTACATTTGTACGGCCAGTGTGCTGACATGGCGCCGATTCTCGATCTTGCCCAACGGCACAATCTCAAAGTCATCGAAGATGCAGCTCAAGCTATTGGATCGGAATATCGCGACGGTCGTCGCGCCGGCAGTATGGGGACAATCGGCTGTCTCTCCTTTTTCCCGAGCAAGAACCTCGGTGCATTAGGGGATGGAGGGATGGTGGTCACGAATGATCAGGAATTGGCTGAGCGGATGAAAGTCCTGCGTGTCCATGGAGGAAAACCGAAATACTACCACAAGATGATCGGCGGCAATTTCCGGCTTGATACGATCCAAGCCGCGGTCCTGAACGTGAAACTTAATTACCTCGACGACTGGACGCAACGGCGCCAGGAGAATGCCCGGCGCTACGAAGCGCTCTTTCAGCAGAGCGGATTGGTCAAGAAAGAGAATATTCAATTGCCGGCTGCGGTGTATCAAGCATCCGGGGCAAAGCATTACCACATATATAATCAATTCGTTATTCGAGCCAAGAAACGAGATGATCTGTTGGGTCATCTCAAGCAGAATGGGATAGGAGTGGAGATCTACTATCCGGTGCCGTTCCATCTCCAGGAATGTTTTCAATACCTCGGGCATAAAGAAGGGGATTTCCCCGAGTCGGAACGGGCATCCCGGGAAACGCTGGCCTTGCCGATTTACCCGGAACTAACGGCTGAGCAGCAAGCACAAGTAGTCAGTGCCATCACTGATTTTTATCAGAAGCGGCCTGCCTGACCAAGGCTCTCTCCTAAATTCCTCTATCGTGAGACCTCGCATCGAGCCCTGGAGAAGTGGCGTCTAGCGCCTGAGACGGTCATGCTAAACGTAGAGAACAGATCTGTTCAGAGCGCAGAAATTTCGGAGGACCCGGCGCCGCGATCGGCTGTTCGCCAGCGAGTGTGCTCCATAGTCTGGACTGTCGAGGGATTAGGTCTCCTGCTGGTGACTGTTCTGAGTTTCATCCCGCGCTTGCACCATGTCCAGGAGTACATATTCTTTACGCTCCTGGTGGTCGCGGTAGGGACTGCATGGTTTGAGGGAAAACAGATTTGGGTTAGGACCCCCATCGATCCTCTTCTCTTTCTGTTCATCGGCTGGGTACTTCTGACCATTCCCTTTGCGACCGATCCGGCATACAGCTTTTCCGAGTGGCGTAAACTGGTGGCCCACATGCTGGTGTTCTATTGGGTACTCCTGGTTCTGCGCGTCAGAAACGATGGAGCTGCCATGCTACGGATGATGGCGACAGTAGCTCTGGGATCGTTGGTGCTGAATGCCTATGGGTTGATTGATTTCATATGGCAAGGTGGAACATGGAAAGGTCGAGGGATTCGCGCTGAAGCCCCTTCGTCCAACAGTATCGTCTTAAGCACGTATCTCGTGATTGCATTGCCGCTGCTGGCGGCAGCGGCAATATCAATGCCGATCAAGTGGTTGCGAGCTGGTTGCGGCGGTGTATTTGCCCTTGCCGCGTTGACGCAGGTTCTGACCTATACTCGGGGCGGGTGGATTGGGTCGATTGCTGAGGGAATTGCGTTTGGGCTTATCACCGGGCGTCACAGACTTGTAATAGGTGTGCTGGGGGGGGGCGTGGCGTTCGGGGCCGGGTTTCTTTTCTTATCGCAGTTCGGCTATCAGCAAGGAGTCACGAGTACGCATTCACTTTTTGAAAGGGTCGATGTCTGGCGATTGGGAATTCAGGAAATCATTGCACATCCGATATTTGGCGTCGGATACGGGGATTACACGTTCAATATGCGATTCGGTGGATATGCCGAAGCGGAATTGGCAAAGGGACTGCACAATACCTTTCTGATGGTGGCCATGGGCAGCGGGATTCCGGCGCTCACGTTTCTGGTTGCCGCTCTCGTAGGAGCTGTGTGGCAGCTGCTGCGGTGCTCGCGGCATGCGCCCGATCGAACAGTCTACGTGTTTGTGATCGCCGTCGCGATCATGATTGTGGGGTTCGCTGTGCGTAACTTTTTCGAATATATGTTCGCTGGAAACCTTGCGTACCTATTTTGGATCCTTGTGGCGACCGGATTGGCGCAAGCAGCCCCTCAAGCGAGGTCCTCAATGGTGCGCAATACCGGCCTTTCTTCACATGAATGAACGGTCTGTGGATTCGCTGGGCCTCACATAAGTCATGAGTACCAGCCTCACACGGGATACCCTAGTCTACGGCACTGCCGTAATGATGGAACGAGCGGTAAGTTTTCTGCTCCTTCCCGTGTTGACGAAGACGCTGGCACCTGATCTGTTTGGGGTCTGGTCACAGATAATCGTTACGGTCGGACTGTTGTCGAGCCTGTTACTGCTGCATCTGCACACGGCCTTGGTCAATACATTTTCCGGTGAGGAAAAGGACTCCCGGGAAAAGTATCTGACCTTTCACGGAGTGCTCTGTGTCGTGCTCGTGTTATCTGCCTGTGTGACAGGTGGGCTTTGGCTTGGAGCATTGCCGGCCAGCCGGATCGTGTTCGGCAACGAAGAATTCCACGCGTTCATTCCGCTCCTGGGATTCCTGTTGGCGACCGAAGCTTTGTTTGAGCTGACGGTCGCATATCTCAGATCCGCGCAGCAGATCACGAGGCTGTCGCTCTATTACACTGTGAAGAATGTGGGTCGCCTTGTGCTGATGGTTCTTGGCTTGGGTGTGTTCCATGTTGATCTCTATTCCGCGATTCTATGGGTCGTATTATGGCAAGGGCTTTTCATCAGCTTTATCTATGGGAACGATGTCTTTGCACGATCGATCCCACTGGTGCTTTCCGAAGTCCTCGAACGGGTCAAGCCACTTGTGCCGTTCTCCCTGCCGTTGTTGCCGTTAGGTATCTTGTTGTGGGGGAGTAGCTACCTGGACCGATATCTCATTCTTCACTTCCTAGGCCTTGATCAGGTTGGTATCTATGCGATCACATACTCGCTGGCCGCCACAACGGCTGTGTTCTACAGCGTCCTGGGGTTCACCCTCTATCCTGAATTGGCGAAATTGTGGAACGGAGGGGATCAGGCGCGAGTTGGTGAACTGGTCAAGACAGGGGTGAGCTACTACTTGCTCCTTCTTCTGCCCGCGATTGCGCTGCTGACTATTCTCGGAGAAAACATCATCACGGTGTTTGCTACGAAGAGCTATCTGTCGCCCTGGCCTGTCATGTTGATGATCGCGATGGGAATCGGGCTGTACGGTCTGTACCAGATCTACTTGTATGTCGTGTTACTCGGGAAGAAAACTGCCCAAAATCTCATCGCGGTTTCTGGAGCAATGGTCCTAAACCTGGCACTGAATCTGGTTTTTCTGAGAACCCTGGGGCTTGCTGGAGCCGCACTGGCCCTCATGGTGTCGAATGGATTCCTGGCCGGCTGGACCATGGCCATCAGCCGAACGGCTGCACGGACGGAGTTCCCATGGCGGCAACTGTCTAAAATGCTTGTCGCAACGATCGTCATGTCGGGGCTCTTGCTCCTGGCGAAACAGTATCTTTCCCTGAGCACGGTTTGGACTTTGCCCACTGCCATGGTCATTGCGGGGGGCGTCTATATGACGTGCTACTGTCTCATCGATCGGGAGATGGCGCGTAGTATAAGGAGATTGACCTTGGCGTGGGTGGCGTTGCCTCAGGGACGATGAGAGCCTATGCGCGGCAGCGGCTGGTTCACGTGACAGGGTACAGATCATGAGACTCTGTTTTTTGGCGGCAGCGAATTCGATTCATAGTTATCGATGGGTGAAGTTCTTTGCTGAGCACGGCCACGAGGTATTGTGGATTTCACTGGCCCCGTCGATTTTTGAACCGATCTCTGATGTGCAATACAAAGAGTTTCTTGTGTCCGCTTCCCCTGTGTCCCTGCTTCAAGTGGCATGGAACGTTAAGCGTGTGATTCGCAGTTGGCAACCGGACATCCTGCATGTGCACTATGTCGGGACATACGGATTCGTGGGCGTCGTGAGTGGATTCCATCCTATCGTTGTGACGGCGTGGGGGTCCGACGTTCTCCTTGGACGGAAGTCTCCCATCAAAAGGTTGTTTGTGACAAGGAGCCTCAGGACGGCGGATCTTGTGACCTGTGACGCGGAGCATATGCAACAGGCAATCACTGAGCTGGGAGTGGATCTGAACAAAATCAGAATCGTGTATTTCGGAATCGATACCAAGCAGTTTGCTCCGCGTGAAAGAAGTGTAGAAATTCGGAAGCGGTTGGATCTCCATAATGAGCCGGCGATCATCAGCCTGCGCAGTCTTGAGCCCATCTATGCTATCGAGACGATCATTGAGGCAGTCCCTCTGGTCGTCAAGCAGGTTCCCAACGTACGGTTCGTAATCGTTGGGAAGGGATCGCAGGAGCAGAGCTTGAAACAATTGTCCGATCAACTGGGGGTACGTGAATACATCCGCTTCGTCGGCTTTGTGCCCAATCATGAGTTGCCGGCCTATCTCGCTTCCATGGATATTTATGTTTCAACCTCATTGTCGGATGCCGGTATTGCGGCGAGCACGGCCGAGGCGATGGCCTGTGGGGTACCGGTGGTTGTGACGGATACGGGGGAGAACAGCCAATGGATTACGGACGGAGACACAGGCTTCATCGTGTCTAGTCGATCGGCCACACAACTGGCCGAGAAGATCGTGCTCCTGTTGAAGGATTCTGGTCTGCGAGCCAGACTTGGGCAACAAGGGAGGTTAGTCATTCAAAAGCGGAATAATTACGAGACCGAGATGTCGAAGATGAACGCGCTGTATGAGGGGCTGGTCACACGTGCGTAATGTGAAACGTGTATTGAGGCAATACCCCACGCTATACCGGACATTACAGCACGGCTGGTATGGAATCAGGCGACGGCTTGAAACGCACATCCTGGGAAACCGGTTGCAGGAATGGATCTGGCAAACGCGCCATCTCTACAAAGGGAGAAGTTGGGCGACGGAGTATCTGGCCACAATCGATCATCCTCATCGCCAGCAACTGATCGATGCGGTCACATCATTCGCACCATTCACGAGCGTGTTGGAGATTGGATGCAACTCGGGTCCGAATTTGATGCTGCTGAGCCAACGATTTCCCAATGCAGTGTTCATGGGTGTGGATATCAACAAGAACGCGATCAAAGTGGGGAAGCGGTATATCGAAACTCACGACATCAAAAATATTCAGTTGCGCGTTGGAAGGGCCGATCAACTTCAGGATATTGAAGACAAGAGCATCGATGTGGTGTTCACCGATGCGGTATTAATGTTCGTAGGACCGGATCGGATCTGTCAGGTGATGGCCGAGATTCGACGCATCGCTCGGAGAGGGTTTGTGACGCACGAATATCATGCATTATCGCCGCCTCCCGGGAACTATGACGGAGGCCGTTGGGTCTATAACTATGAAGAATTGATTGCCTCCTGTTTTCCATCCGCAACGTACCGGATCTCCAAGAGCATGTTCTCCGGAGGAGGATGGGATCAGTATGGAGCGTTGGTGCAGGTGAGTTTGTGAAACGAGTGCTGGTGATTGCAAATCTCTTTCATGCGTCACCTCGAATTCCTGGACTCGTGGCCTATTTGCCAGATTTCGGCTGGCAGGCGTCGATACTGACACCACCGCTTGGACAAGATGCACAGAATCGCTTCGGCTTTCCGCCGCGATTTCTGGAGCGTGCCACGATTGTTGACGTTCCCTACGCCGGGGATATTTTCCAGATGTGGCGACGATTATTTAAACAGGCTGGGTTTAACACAAGCGAGAGTCTTACTGAGCAGTTGAAGGAACGGGTCGGTGTCACGACGAAACGGTCGATGGTCGATCTCATGATGACCTGGTATCAAACCATGTTTGCGTTTCCGGATACGGAACGAACATGGAAGCTGCCAGCTTTGCATGCAGCGACTGCCCTCCTGGCCCGAGAACATTTCGATGCGATTCTGAGCAGTTCTCCATTTCCAACCTCCCATGTCGTGGCCGCGCAGTTACAGGAACAGACGGGGTTACCCTGGGTGGCGGATTTTCGCGATCCTTGGACTGTAAATCATAATTATCCCTTTCAATCCTTTAGGAAAACCATAGAAACGGCTTTCGAAAAGCGAACAATGAAGAGAGCCGAGTCTCTAATTACAGTCTCACCAGGGTTTGCCAAAAAAATTGAATCCTTGCATGGTAGAAGTGTTTCGGTGATAACAAATGGTTTTGACCTCTCCATGAGTGAGTCAGCGTCACAAGTTCTCACGGGAAAGTTCACCGTTACTTACACGGGTACGATATACACGGGTAAGCAAGATTCGCACAAATTCTTAAGGGCACTGAGCAACCTTTTTCAAGGGGGCCAGATGGAGCCAAGCGAAGTCTGTGTCAGATTCTACGGTAGAAAGGACACCTGGCTTAAACAGGAGATTTATTCATTTGGGCTTTCACATTCTGTGACGCAATATCCAACAGTCCCAAAGCTGGAAGTGGTTGCTCGCCAAAAAGAATCACAATTGCTGTTGATATTCAACTGGGAGGATCAGGAGGAGACCGGAGTTTATCCACTGAAGTTGTTCGACTACCTTGCTGCGAAACGGCCCATATTGGCTACTGGAGGGTATCGCAATAGCGATGTACGGAATATCCTTGAGATTACCAGGGCTGGCAGATACGCCACCAGCGTTGAGGAGATTGAGACAGTGTTGCTCAGCAGTTATAGAGAATTCAAGGAACACGGTATGGTTAAGTATGATGGTTGCTGGGAAAATGTGATTAGATACAGTTATGTTGAAGGGGCTCGAAGGCTTTCCGATATCTTGGTTCAATGCATGGGGATGACCCATTGAGCTCCGACCATCACTTTGACGCTCAATTCCAGCTGACTCGGCAGCAGTATCTCAACAAGCTGGACTTTCTAAACTGGTTTCGATACTTCCATCTTCTCAAGGACGTTCTGAGCCTGCAGCCGGAGAATATTCTCGAAGTCGGGTGTGGAGATGGACTTCTCAAAAGTTGCCTCCAGCCGTTGGTCAAGAGTTATCGGACCGTCGATGTCAATGCCAACCTACAACCCGATATTGTAGCAGACCTACGCGACCGTCAAATGGAATTGATCACCTCGGCGAACTGTATGATTGCCGCTGACATACTTGAGCATATGCCGTTCCAAGATCTCGATCGCGCGATGGCGAACATGTGGTCTTATCTGAGGGAGAACGGGCACGCTCTCATTACCATTCCTCATCGGCGCAGTAACTTTTTATTCATGACCCCCACGCAGGTACCGCACGTGGTTACGGTACCGACTGGGTTTCTTAGTCCGGGGAGTTTTTATCGACGGTTCATTAAAAGAAAAGTGTGGATTGACCCTGATCACTGCTGGGAAATCGGAGATGGAAAAATCAGGGATACTGACGTAGAAGAGGTATTCACGAAGGCAGGGTTTGTCATAGAGAAGTTTCAAAAGCTCCTCTACGTCGACTACTGGGTGTTGAGAAAAACATCGGGAGCGGGGCCTCGTAGTGCCTAACCCATCATCTGTCCAGCAAGACCTGCCGCTTGTGACGGTGCTTGTGCCATGCAGAAACGAGGAGCGATTTATCGGACCCTGCTTGGATACTATTCTCGCGAATGACTATCGAAAAGACCGGTTGGAGGTCTTGGTCATCGAAGGGCGAAGCACAGATGGTACACGGAGAGTTGCTGAAAGCTATGCCGCACGTTACCCCCATGTAGTTCTAGTCGACAATCCCAAGATGATTACGCCGACCGCGCTCAATCTCGGCATCGGTCGCGCCAAGGGCGAAGTCATTATCTGGATGAGCGCGCACAATCGCTATAGCGAGAATTACATCTCTCGTTCTGTTGAGTGCTTGCACACCTACGATGCGGACAACGTCGGTGGAATAATCGTGACCGAACCGCGAGATCGCACGCTCGTCGGAAAAGCCATTGTGGCAGCGTTGAGTCATGTGTTTGGGGTTGGACCGTCCTATTTTCGAATCCGGCGCAGTCAGCCGACTTGGGTTGATACGGTGTTCGGTGGATGCTATAAGAGGGCAGTTTTTGACCGTATCGGCCTGTTTAATGAGGCGCTCGTTCGAGGACAGGATATGGAGTTTAACCTCCGCCTCAGGAAGGCTGGAGGGAAAATCTTGTTGGTGCCAGACATCGTGAGCTATTATGCCGCGCGATCGGATGTGTGGTCCTTTGTGAAGCACAACTGGACCAACGGCGTCTGGGCAACCCTTCCCTTTGCCTACAGCCAGGTGATGCCCGTGTCGTGGAGACATCTCGTGCCGATGGTTTTTGTCTTTGGACTCGGAGGCTTGGGCGCATTGGCCGTCATCTGGACTCCGGGGCGATGGCTCTTGGCGGGCGTAGTGGGGATCTATGCGGTAGCCGCTGTTGCCGCTGCCTTCCATGTGACGGTGCGCGAGCGCGATGTCCGTTTGCTGCCCCTCATGCCGTTGATATTCGCCGCCTTGCATTTCAGCTACGGAAGCGGAAGTTTCTGGGGATTAATCAGGGCTGCGTCCGTGATGGGCAGGGCGGGATACAGTGTCGCCGCGAGGTGACCTTGCTCAAGCGAACATTTGATGTGATGGTTTCGGCATTCGGTCTCGTCGTGCTGGCGCCATTCTTTGCGGTCATCGCATGGATGATCAGACACGAGGATGCCGGGCCGGTGTTTTATCGAGGTGTTCGCGTCGGTCTGGCCGGCAAGCCCTTTAGGATTTATAAGTTCCGTTCCATGGTGATCGATGCCGAGAAGCTGGGGGGATCTTCCACTGCCGTGAACGATCCGCGCATTCTGAAGATCGGCCGTGTGCTGCGACAGTATAAGTTGGATGAATTTCCTCAACTCTTGAATGTGTTGCAGGGAGAGATGAGTCTGGTGGGTCCAAGACCTGAAGTGCAGCAGTATGTCGATATGTATACGCAGGAGGAACGCGCGATTCTTGGGGTAAAGCCAGGGATTACGGATTGGGCTTCGTTGTGGAATTCCGATGAGGGAGCCCTGCTCGCTGGAAGTCCTGATCCAGAGAAGGCGTATCTGGAGCACATTCGTCCGCATAAGATCAAACTCCAATTGGAGTATGTACGTCAGCAGTCGTTCCTGACAGATCTCACCATTCTTCTTCAAACTCTTGTCGCTGTTATTTTCCGAGTCAAGCCGCGCGCACTGAGCGCCGTGAACGAAAAGGTCTAACACGATATGGAGTTAGGTTTGGCGAATCAGCAGGTGAAGTTTCTGCAGGATTGTTACCGGTCCATGTTGAGAATTCGTTTGTTTGAAGAGCGGGTCGCTGACTTGGTGGAGAGCGGAGAGATAAAGACGCCGTGTCATCTGTACATCGGCCAAGAGGCGATTGCTGTTGGAGTCTGTGCGGCGCTCAATCCTGACGATTACCTGTGGGGCGGGCACCGCTCACATGGCCACTACCTCGCCAAGGGAGGAGATCTTCGCTCCATGATGGCGGAGATTTACGGCAAGTCGAGCGGATGTTCAAAGGGCCGGGGTGGTTCGATGCATGTCGTTGCGCCCGAAGTTGGGATCATGGGGACAGTTCCGTTGGTCGCGGCTACGATTCCGTTGGCCGTCGGGGCGGGTCTCGCCGCGAAACTGCGTGGCAGTCTACAGGTGTCCGTGTCGTTTTTTGGTGATGGGGCCACTGAGGAAGGACATTTCCACGAATCTGTCAACCTGGCGGCTGTTTATCGGTTGCCGGTGCTTTTCATCTGCGAGAACAATTTCTACGCCAGCCATATGCAGCTGCATGAACGTCGTGCGGCAGACAACATTTGGAAGACCGGCGAGGCACACGGGATTCCAGGCATACAGCTTGACGGGAATGACGTTGCCGCGGTCTACAACGCAACGCAGATGGCTGTAGATCGGGCACGTGCTGGAGCGGGGCCCACACTGATCGAGGGTCGGACGTATCGATGGAGAGGACATGTAGGGCCGGCGTGGGATATGGATGTGGGCGTCAAGCGGAATGACGAGCTTAAGGATTGGTTGCCCAAGGATCCTGTGGCTCGTGTGCGGACACACTTGCTTGAGCGTGGCGTCAAGCAGGAGGATTTCCCGGCGATCGAAGGTGGTATTCGCGAGGAAATCGAGGCGGCTGTGAAGTTTTCCCGAGACTCTCCGGCCCCTGATGTTAGCGAACTCAAGGAACATGTCTATGTCTCCAGAGGTGGCTCTGTATGCGAAGTTTGACCTATGTCCAGGCGATTCGTGAAGCGCATGCCCAGCTCCTCAAGAGTGATCCCCGTGTATTTGTGCTGGGACAAGGCTTGTGGAGTCCTTGGTATGCGGGCGCGAGCCTGAAAGATCTCGATAAAGAATTCGGCCGCGATCGGATTCTGGATTCTCCCGTTTCCGAGAATGCCACCACCGGGGCTGCTATCGGCGCCGCTATCGTTGGCATGCGACCGATTGTGTTTCACCCGCGTATGGATTTCATGCTGTTGGCGGTCGATCCGATCGTCAATCAGGCGGCGAACTGGTCCTATCTGTTCGGAGGGCGGGTCAACGTTCCGGTCGTGATCCGGTCGGTGATCAATCGTGGTGGTGAACAAGGCGCGCAACACTCTCAGGCGTTGCATGCCTTCTTTGCCCATATTCCAGGGCTGAAGGTGGTGATGCCTAGTACTCCCTACGATGCCAAGGGTCTGCTGGTCGCAGCAGTTCGAGATGGGAATCCGGTGATCTACATTGACGATCGTTGGCTCTACGATGATGCTGGCGACGTTCCTGAAGAGCTGTACGAAGTCTCGATCGGCAAAGGTGCAGTGCGGCGTAGTGGAACGGATGTCACGATTGTGGCCATTTCCACGATGGTTCGAGAGGCGCTTGCCGCCAGCACCATATTGGAACAGCGTGGGGTCCATGCCGAGGTGATTGATCTCCGTTCTGTGAAGCCGTGGGATCGTGAACTCGTATTTTCTTCGATCGGGAAGACCGGCCGGCTGGTCATTGCTGACGCAGCCTGGAAGACTGGAGGCGTGGGCGCTGAAATCGCAGCCGCTGCCGCTGAGGAGGTTTTCCAGATGCTCAAGGCGCCGATCATGCGAGTTTGTTTGCCCGATGTGCCGGCGCCGACGAGCGCATCACTTGAGCGAGCCTAC
>JAYTTD010000079.1:0-6340 GCA_043745235.1 Nitrospira sp.
GGCTGTGGCCGGCACGCGAACAACATCCGGCAGCGGCCATCACATAAACCGGACATTTCTATTGTGGGAGGAAGAGGACATTTCTAAAGTGGCTTGACACGAAGTGCGTTGTTGGCTTGCGTTGTATTGATCGATCTGGCAATCTACCACCGCTCGCTCTCGAAATGCCCAATGCCAAATTAGATCGGTCTGCATCATGAGAATAAACGTCTGCATTCGGTTCACCCTAAGGAGGCAGGTATGAAACAGAGAACACACGCCATCGTGACGCTGGGCGTCGCATCGGTATTCGCACTGACCGTTGGAATGTCTACGGCCTGGGCCAATGAGCCAGGCTATGGCAAGGAAGGGCACGGGGGCAGCGGGCATAGCTCGATGGGCGGATATGGCGCAGGCATGAAGCACAGCGGCACCGGCCAGCTGATCCGGCATCTGCTCCAGCGCGAACAAGAAATCGGGCTTACCGCAGAGCAAGTGACAAAACTCAAAGACCTGCAACTCAACCTGGACAAGACCCGTATCAGGACCGAGGCCGATATCCAGGTCGCGGAGCGCGAAGTGAAGGCCTTGACTGAGAATGAAAAGTCTGACCTGGGGGCAGTCGAAGCCAAGGTGAAGCAGAGCCACGATCTGCAAGTCGGCTTACGCATGGTCTCCATCAAGGCCAAGCGGGATGTGCTCGCGGTGTTGACTCCGGAGCAGCGCGCCAAGGAAAAGACCGAGCATGAGAAGGTCATGCAGCAGCACAAGGATGCCGGCAAGGGTTACGGCGCCCCTCATGGCGGCGCGATGAAGGGCAACCCGCACATGGGTGGCGATGCTGCACCGCCGACAGCTCCATCAGGCATGAACGTGCAATAATTCTTCCAGGACGCGCGAAAAGACAACCGAACCAGCGAGGAGGTGCGCTATGAGAACCTTGGGAACCATCACAGCGGGAGTCGTCGGGTTACTGTTCGCGCTGGGCTCCAGCGCCTGGGCCGATGATACGGACAGCAAGATCACGAACCTCGTCAAGGACGCCACGGTGACGATCGATCAAGCCATCAAGACCGCGTCGGAAAAAGTGCCTGGGACGGTGGTCGAAGCGGAACTCGAAAAGAAACATGGCAAGACAGTCTGGGAAGTTGAGGTCCTTGGCGCTGACGGGAAGGTCACGGAAGTTCATATCGACGCAAGCACCGGCGTCGTGATCGACACAGAAGCAAAGAAGGACGAGAAAGTGAAAAAAGGCAAGAAGGGAAAGTAATCACGTCATGCCGAAGGAGTTGAAACTCATAAGCCGCGCCTTGTTGGCCGGTCCCGATCGAGCGCCGGCCCGCGCGATGTTGAAAGCCGTTGGATTCACGGACGAGGACTTGTCTCGCCCGATCATCGGCGTCGCCAACACCTGGATTGAAATCATGCCCTGCAACTTCCACCTGCGTCGCTTGTCGGAACGGGTGAAAGCCGGCATCAGAGCCGCGGGCGGCACCCCCATCGAGTACAACACCATCGCGGTGTCGGATGGCATTTCGATGGGGACCGAGGGGATGAAGGCTTCGTTGATCAGCCGGGAAGTGATTGCCGATTCGATCGAACTCGTAGCTCGTGGGCACCTGTTTGACGGCGTGGTGGCATTATCAGGCTGCGATAAAACCATTCCCGGCACCGTGATGGCCCTCGCTCGCCTGAACTTGCCGTCGGTAATGCTCTACGGCGGCTCGATCATGCCGGGCCGGTTCCAAGGCCACGACGTGACCATTCAAGACGTGTTCGAAGCAGTCGGAAAACATGCAGCTGGTAAGATGACCGATGCCGAACTCAAAGATCTCGAAGACCATGCCTGCCCAGGCCCTGGCGCCTGTGGGGGCCAGTTCACGGCCAACACCATGGCGATCGCGTTCGAGTTCCTCGGTATTTCGCCGATGGGACGGAACGGGGTGCCGGCCATGGATCAGCGGAAGGACGACGTAGCCTTCGAGTGCGGGAAGATGGTCATGGACCTGCTAAAACGAGACCTGCGGCCCCGCCAAATCATCACACGGAAATCGCTGGAAAATGCCATTGCCGCGGTCGCGACCACCGGCGGCTCGACGAATGCGGTGTTGCATCTGCTCGCCATCGCTCGCGAAGCACACATCACACTGAGCATCGACGACTTCGACAAGATCAATCGAAAGGTGCCCTTGCTCGCCGACCTGAAGCCAGGCGGGCGATTTACAGCGTCGGATCTCTATGCGGCTGGAGGGACCACACTAGTCGCCAAACGGCTACTGGATGCCGGCATTTTGCACGCCGGCCAACCGACCGTGACAGGCCGGACGATTGGTGAAGAGGCCAAGGACGCCAAGGAAACATCAGGCCAACAAGTCCTCAGGCCGCTCTCGAATCCGATCAAGCAGACTGGCGGGCTTGTGATCTTAAAAGGGAATCTTGCTCCAGACGGCTGTGTCGTCAAGGTAGCCGGACACTCAATCATGACGTTCCGTGGCCCGGCGAAAGTGTACAACCGGGAAGAGGATGCCTTCGTCGCTGTGCAATCCCGCAAAATCAAAGCCGGCGATGTTGTGGTGATTCGGTATGAAGGCCCGTCAGGCGGACCTGGTATGCGCGAGATGCTCGGCGTCACGGCTGCCATCGTCGGCGCGGGGCTGGGCGACTCCGTCGCGCTGATTACCGATGGGCGATTCTCCGGCGCCACTCATGGCCTGATGGCCGGCCATGTCGCGCCAGAAGCCATCAAAGGCGGTCCGATCGGCGCTGTGAAGAACGGCGACATGATTGTGTTCGATATCGCCAAGCGGACGCTGAATGTGGAACTCTCGCAGAAAGAGATCAACGCCCGGATCAAGAAGGTCAAACAACCGCTACCTCGCTACACCTCCGGTGTGATGGGCAAATACGCCCGGCACGTCTCGTCGGCTTCGGAAGGGGCAATTACGACATAGGAAGAATCTAGGGAGTGCCTGGATGATTCAACTGTTCGACCTTCCGTCCAGCCTGATTACGCTCTTCAGGGTGAGCCAAGCGAATCGCAGGTTGCGATCAATCAAAGAACATCACTCCTCCCTATCGCCCCTTCATCCGCCCACGCATTTCTGACATCATGCTGTCGAGGTCGGCTTCTGCTTTTGCACGGTCGCTGATCAGCTGATCGAGGTTATACGGACGAGCAGGAATAGGCTGGGCCGCATCCGACTTCATCGTAGGCTTGAGCGATAAATCAGACTGAAGAGGCTGAGCTGGTTTGGCCTGAGGCTGAACTGATGGGGCTGTCGGTTGGTCAGTCGAGGGCTGCGTGTGTCCAGTGGGCAGTGGCGTGCCCCGTCCAATTCCTTCCCCCACGCCTTGTTGCCGCAACCATTGTGTGGCAACGCTCGACTTGAGCGAGAAACTGATGCTCGTGATCGGAAGGCCATCCGAGGCCACACGAGCAATCGCCGTATTGACTCCGATCATCCGCCCTTCTCCATCCAAAAGTGGCCCGCCTGAATTTCCACGGTTCAATCCGGTCTCAGTCTGAAACACGTGCTTGCCTTTCACGCCGTTAAAGTTATCGACTTCGGCGCTGATTACCCCGGTGGTGAGGGTCCACAGTCCACCCTGTTCCGGATGGCCGATAGCCACGACTCGATCCCCGATCCTCGCCCGCCCCGATTCACTCACATCGACGACAGGCAGCAGTTCGGTCACGCCATCGAGTTTCAACAAGGCAAGATCCAATGGTTGTGAATAGGCCACGACCTTGGCGCGGACCATACGTGAGAGATCGCTCTTTGACTCTCCTGTGACTCGGGCCGGCTTAAGAAACACGGACAGGCGGGGGAAGGGTTTCCCCGTTTGTTCTTCGATCGCAACGTGGGCATTGGTGAGAACCAGTCCGTCCGACTGAATAATCGAACCGGTTCCTCCGCTCCCCTTCCTACCGCCATCCGCATACCCCATCACCATCACCACGGCTGGAGAAGCGTGCTCGTAAATTTCACGAGGCGATAATTCCTTGCCGGTAGCCACCGTGCTCCAGATCAAGGTGAGCACAAACAGCGCCACCCATGTCATTGACCGCATCATGGCCTCCTTCTTGTAGCAGGATGCTGAAAAAGTCCGTCAGCCTGTCTTGTTCATTTGGTCTGTTCGGTCTGTCTGGTTTGTTTGGTTGCATGAGACTCACCAGATGGACCAGACAGACCAGATAACCAGATAGACCAGGCTTGTGCCACACGTACGGACCGTCGAAGCTTTAGCCTGCCAAAATAATTTCCCCGCAGCCTGCTAGCTAAAGTGCCGACCGCCACGTGCACTCAAGCCTCGAACTCTGTGCTCATTATAATACGACAGAATGCAGAAACGAAAAGGCGTTGACGGGCATGAGAAGCTCGCCGAGCAATACAGGTGTGGTGTGAACAAGGCTAGGCGCGCCGATAGAATTCTGCGATCATTTCGACGACGTAGGCCTGCTGCGGTTCTGTCAATTCGGCATAGATCGGGATGGACATCACTTCTTCGGCTGCGCCTTCTGACACTGGGAAGGCCCCCTTCTGATGTCCTAAGTCACGATAGCAATTCTGGAGATGCATCGGGAGCGGATAATACACTTCCGTGCCGACCCCTTTGTCTTTGAGGAAGGCGCGCAACTCATCGCGCTTCGGTGCACGCACGGTGAATTGGTTATAGACGTGAAAATTTCCAGGTGCCGTTGGTGGAAGCACGATGCGATCCGCATGCTTCGTCCGGGCAAACAACTGCTGATACCGTTCGGCATTCCGACGTCGCCCCTCGGTCCATTGGTCAAGGTACTTCAGCTTGATGTGAAGCACCGCAGCCTGAAGCGCATCCAAGCGGCTATTGATCCCTATCGCCTCGTGGAGATAGCGGACCTGGCTCCCATGAACACGGAGCATGGCCATGGATTCCGCAAGGGCTTTGTCGTTGGTCGTGATAAGCCCTCCGTCTCCAAAGCCGCCCAAATTCTTAGTGGGGAAAAAACTAAAGCACCCGGTGTCTCCAAGTATCCCGGCGCGCGTCCCCTGCTGTGACGCCCCAATGGCTTGACACGCATCCTCGATAACGCCAACCTTCTTCCGCTTGGCAATCTCGTTGATCGCAGCCATGTCCGCACATTGCCCGAAGAGGTGCACGGGTATGATCGCTTTCGTGCGAGACGTAATCGCTTGTTCGATCAGGTCAGGATCGATGTTAAACGTATCAGCCTGAATGTCCACAAACACCGGCTTCGCGCCCAATCGTGAGATCACGCCCGCCGTGGCAAAGAACGTGAATGGAATGGTGATCACCTCATCGCCGGCCTTCACCCCCATGGCCATGAGAGAAAGCAACAGCGCATCGCTTCCCGACGCGCAACCGATCGCATAGCGGGACCCGATGTACCGGGCCATGGACTCTTCGAACGCCACGACGCGCGGCCCCAACACGAAGCCTTGTTCGTCACAGACAGCCTCCATGGCCGCCAGAATCTCCGCCCGGAGTGGCTGGAATTGAGCTTTCAGATCGAGCAACGGTACATTCATCGATGCTGTTCTCCAGTATGAATCTCAACACTCACAGGACCGAGCAGGGAGTCGTGGCACTCCCTTCAATACCTGGCCCCTCGACATAATGCAAGTGGAGAATCAGAATTGCCCACTAGCGGGCTTAGCGGAAATCTCGCCGATGAAAAATAAGGCTGGCTGTGAAGAGGAGGACTGCCGTGTATGTCGCTCCGTAGGCGACAATCAGCATCAGGTCCAAACCACTGACTTCCAGGTGATGAACGACGTGACCCTTCAAGTTGAAACGCTCAAGGTTGGGCAAGAGGTAATAAATCCCGTCCAAGATCCCTCGGCTAAGATCGTCCATCTTCGCCCCGAATACTTTCAAATCCGCCGTGAGATGCCCAATCACATACATCGCCAGCGTGAAGATGGCACTCAGGGTAGCGCTGGTAAAGGTGGAAAACAGCAGAGCTACCGCCGTGATCACCATGAACTCGACGAAAATCAGCGCCAGCGCCTTGAAAAGCATCCCCTCGATGGGAACCGCTTGGGCATAGAGCACCAGCAATAGTCCCAGCGCCATGACCACCGTATTGACGAATAAGGTGATTGTGAGGCCCAGATACTTTCCAAGCAGAAATTGGTATCGCGCCACGGGCTTGGACACAATCGTGTAGATAGTCTTCTTCTCAATCTCCTTGCTCACCAGTCCGATCCCAATGAAAATGGAAATCAACACCCCGAAAAGATTAATACTCCCTAGTCCAAGATCCAGAATGAGACGGTGGAATTCTCCCAAGGTTAACCGTGACAGGAGCACAGAACTGCCGATCATGAGCAGGGCAAAGACCAGCAGATTGTAGAGC
>JAYTTD010000080.1:0-23958 GCA_043745235.1 Nitrospira sp.
CCGCGCTCTCACCCCTTACGCCTAACGTTTCACCTGTCACGCTTCACGCCCCTCCCGCTAGTCCCGCTCTTCTCGCCCTCTGCCCCGGAGACCAGCCCCGCCCTCACTCCTCACGTTTCACGCCCCTCCCGCCAGTCGCGCTCTTCTCGCCCTTAGCCTTGCGACCGGGGGCGTACTAGTGTATATACGATAATGTGTTTACGTGGGACATTTCGAAGGCCATTGCCAACTTCGAGAAACATGGCGTCTCGTGTGAGGAGGCAGCCACAGTCTTTGGCGATGCCAACGGTCTCGACTGGGAGGACATTGCACATTCGCACCAGGAACAGCGGTTCAAGCGACTTGGCCTATCGGTGACCAAACGGTTGTTGCTGGTCGTGTATACGATACGGGGGACGGAACATGAAAAAGAAAAATTTAGGATCATCAGTGCGCGACCAGCGAGCCGGCGGGAGCGTCAAGCCTATCCCCGACTCACAGATTGATTTCTCGGACATCCCGGAGTCTACAGAGGAAGAACTCCGGCGCGCGCGTCGGGTCGGCAGACCGGCCAGCGGCATGGCGAAGCAGTTGATCGCCATTCGTCTCTCGCCGCGGCTGTTGAGCCAGCTTCGAAAGATGGCCGCGAAGCAAGGGAAGCCGTATCAGTCACTGATTCATGAGCTCTTAGAAAAGGCCGCCTCCAAAGCCGCGTGAGCGCGCCTTGCAGGCTGGCGCTTGTGGGTGTCGGTCTGGTCTATCTTGTCTGTTTCGTCTCTCTTGTTCATCGCACTAGATAAACTGACATAGACCAGAGAAACGAGATGGACCAGACCAACCAGACAAACCTTCTGCGGTCTTGGCCTCGACGCACGACGATCCCCTGAAAAGCGGGGTGCGTTCTCGCCATAGTAAGCGTATTCTTTCGCGCGAATAGTTGAGTGGAAACCTAGCCTGTCTGGGGTTGTCTCGGACGAAACAATCAGGGAAGCCTGCGATCTCCGGATGAATGTATGATCGCAAGACCAGACACAGGATTTTCTGATTTTTCTTCGTGCAGGGTAACGATAACTTCAAGAAGTGGCTCTCCAGCACGATTTTCAACGTTACGTATCGCAAACCAGAGGCTAAACTAAAAAACATCATTTGTTTTCGATGGAGATTTAAATGCCTGCAATGACTTGGGAGCGGTTACTCTCTAATTCTCGACAAGGTAAGCCGATTGAAAAGGACTCGACAGTTGGAAGGTCGGTCTTTCAGCGAGATTTTGATCGGATCGTCTATTTGTCCGCCTTTCGAAGACTTCAGGATAAAGCTCAGGTCTTCCCTCTCGCAAAAAACGATTTTGTTCGAACGCGGCTTACTCATAGCCTCGAAGTGTCATGCGTTGGGCGTTCACTTGGAACAGAACTTGGGCTACGACTTGAGGCTGACAAGCAGATGCCAAAAGGAATATCACCAGGTGATATCGGCAGTATTGTAGCCGCAGCCTGTTTGGCCCACGACATTGGTAATCCGCCCTTTGGGCATACAGGAGAATCTGCAATAGGAGAATGGTTTTCTAAGACAAAGGTAGGCCGTGCAGCGATTAAACAGTTGAGCCCAGCACAGAAATCTGATTTTGAAAAGTTCGAGGGCAATGCGCAGGGATTTAGAATATTAACAAGGCTCCAAAACTCTCATAACCCTGGCCTACAGTTAACCTCCGCCACATTAGCTGCATTCACAAAATATCCCAGAGGAGCATCTCTCCAGGGCGGGCCGCTGAAAGGGGTGAGTTGGAAGAAGTACGGCTTTTTTGATGCTGACAAGAAGTGCTTTGGGGAGATTGCAACTGCAGTTGGTCTCGCGAAGAAGCTCAACAAGAAAAACGTATGGGTCAGACATCCTTTGGCATATCTCGTCGAGGCTGCAGATGACATGTGCTATCGAGTTAATGATCTCGAAGATGGTTTTAGACTAAAGCATGTGTCACTAAAGGAGGCCCAAGATCTTCTCCTTTCTATCTTTGATCCGGATGCTGTCCCAATAAAATGGCAGGACATTGGTACGGAGCAAGACAAGATCGGCTATCTCCGCGCCAAAGCCATCAATTATCTAATCGATCAATCGGTTACACACTTTCAAAGCCATTCAGACCATATTCTAGAAGGTAAACTGGAAACGAGTCTCATCGATGGCATCCCAAGCGCCAGAGCTCTTTCAAACATTATTAAAATATCGAAAGAGAAGATATACCGGGCGCGAGAAGTTCTCGAGATTGAAGCCGCAGGCTTCCAAGTACTTGGAGGGTTGTTAGAAGCTTTTCTCGCTGCTGTAAACGATATAGCTCAAAAAGGAGAGAAGAAGGCTTCGGCAAAAAGCCAAACCATTTTCTACCTTTTGCCTCAACAATTTCGGGTGATGGAGGATGAACCTGAGGATCTATACTTGAGGACTTTGAAAGTCACCGATTTTATTTCTGGCATGACCGATTCATTTGCTGTGTCTCTGTACAAGCAGTTAACAGGAATTTCTCTTCCCACGGGATGAAAGCTGATCTCAGGTAATCACCGGGGTCATTGCTTGACCGTACACTTCACGCCCTTGCCAGACTGGCCTTCAGTGCGCATATCGGACGAGCACATTCCAATTATCTGTACCTCTCTTTAGAAGGAGTGGCCGAGGCTGCCCTTTACTGCGCGCATCGAACGAGCACCGTTTCACCGTGCGCGTTCTGCGAGCAAGAAGGGCACCTGGCCGCTCCTTCCCTGTCCTTTTCTTCGGGCAGCGAGTGGGTATAGTCTATTCACTCTGCTATACTCCACGCGGAAGGAGACCACTGCTATGAAGGAACAACTGACCGCCGTGTTCCAACAAGTGCCCGAAGGGTATATCGCATTTGTCGAGGAGTTGCCCGGCGCAAACACGCAGGGAGACACGCTTGACGAAGCCCGGACCAACCTTCAAGAAGCTGTCCAGTTGGTATTGGAATCTAACCGTGCACTAACAGAAGAATCTCTCAGGAACAAGACCGTGATCCGGGAGCCTCTCGCCTCCATTTCATGAAACGGATCGATCTGATTCGTCACCTCGAACGCCATGGTGTACAGCTCCTTCGTGAAGGCGGAAGTCATAGTGTGTACGTGAACCGCTCTGCCGGCAAAACGTCAACCGTTCCCCGTCATCGAGAGATCAACGATTTCCTCGCTCACAAAATCTGCAAAGATTTAGAAGTTCCGAAGCCCTAGCCCGCATTATTCATGAACACTTCTGCTGCAATCGCCGATCCGCTGTTAGACGGGCCTTCGGCCGGCGATTTCGCAACGAACCGTCATGAATAATGCGGGCTAGCCAGACCGTCTTTTACTGCACGAATAGTTTTTCAGCCTTTTACTTTCTACCCCATCGGAAGGGCCGTCAGGGTAACTCCCACTGCGGCTGTCGAACGAGCACATTCTTATCGTGCGCGTTCCGGGAGCACGGGAGTCGCCCTGACGGCCCTTCCTTCCCATCCTCTTCGTGACAACCTTCACCCTCATCAGTATAATGCCCAGCCTATGGCTACTGCCGATCCTGCCGCGCCGAAACAACCGCTCGCTTTGCCGGATCGTACCCTCGTGGCTGCCACGGTCGAGGGTCGGCTTCCCTTTCAGGGACAATTCAAGGCACTCGTGCCATTAGCCGGCGATGCTTCCAATCGCCGGTATTTTCGCATCGAGTTGACCGGGGGCGCTGCTCACTCGGTGATTCTCATGCAGTTGGCCGAGCCGGAGGCCTTCAAGCAATCGGAAGAAGCCGTCAGCGGAGCGGCTCATCAGATCACCGAGTTACCGTTTCTGAATATTCTCTCCTATTTATCCAAAGCCGGGGTCTCCGTCCCGCGCCTCTATCACTACGACCAGCCGGCGGGGCTGCTCTATCTTGAAGATTTTGGGGACCTGACCCTGTCGGAAGCCTGTCGTGAAGCGAGTGCCGCAGACCTGGAAGCGCGCTATACGCAGGCTGTCGATGCCCTGGTGCATATGCAAACGACGGCCACCGCACTTGCCGATCAACAGTGTCTTGCATTCCACCGAAGCTTCGATGTGCCGCTTCTCATGTGGGAGTTCGACCATTTTCTGGAGTATGGAATCGTGGCGCGGCAGGGGAAACCGATGTGCGCCGACGATCACCTGCCTATACGGGGTGCATTCGAGACCATCGCCGAGTTGCTCGCAGGCCAACCGCGCGTCTTTGTCCATCGGGACTATCACTCGCGCAATTTGATGGTCGATGGCGAACGGCTGGGGATCATCGACTTTCAAGATGCGTTGATGGGGCCGGCGATGTACGATCTCGCGTCACTACTACGCGACGCCTACATTGAACTCGATGAGACGCTGATCGACCGTTTGATCAACCGCTACCTCAATGGGTTGGCGACGCATCGGCAGGTGTGGACGAACCGAGACGCGTTTCGCCGCCTGTTCGACCTCACGAGCATTCAACGCAACCTCAAGGCCGCGGGACGATTTGTCTACATCGATCGTGTCAAAGGCAATCCCAAGTTCCTCGCCGACATCCCGCGTGTTTTGAACTATGTCAAACGCAATCTCCAGAAGTATTCCGAGTTGGACAGGCTCCAGAAGCATCTCACCCCCTATGTGCCGGAATTGCAGTGATGGGTGATCAGTGATGCGTCATGAGTGTAAAAATAATCAGATCACTCGTCACTCATCACCCATCACGCATCACTGGGTCTTATGAAAGCCATGATCCTTGCGGCGGGCCTGGGCACTCGCCTGAGACCGCTCACGAACACGATTCCGAAACCGCTTCTCCCCATTGCGGGTACGCCGTTGATCGTGTGGAATCTCTTGCTCCTGAAGCAGTATGGGTTCCACGATGTCGTGATCAACCTGCATCACCTCGGACCGATGATCGAACAGGCCGTCGGCAACGGCTCCCGGTACGGGTTGCGAATCATCTATTCTCGTGAGCCGGTGATTTTGGGAACAGGCGGCGGGATCAAACAGGCAGAGCTGTATTTTTCCGGTGAATCGGTCTTGGTGCTCAATGGCGATACCCTCGTGGACCTCGACCTCGGTGCGTTATATGAGTGTCATCAGCAGCGAGACGCCATGGCGACGTTGGTCTTGCGCAAAGATCCTGAAGCAGCACGGTGGGGTCTCGTCGAAATAGATGCGGATAACCGCATCGTGCGGATCACCGGGCGTGGACGCACCGATCAGCTGCCGACCCAGCCTCGCATGTTTGCCGGGATTCATGTGCTTCGCCCGCGGCTCCTGCGCGATGTGCCGAAGGGCGTGGCCTCCTCCATCATCGATCCTTATGTGGCGGCGATTCAGCGAGGGGAGACGGTGCTCGGGTATGACTGTGAGGGGTATTGGTCGGATGTCGGGACGCCGGAGCGCTATGCGCAAGCCGAACAGGATGCATCAGCCGGACGTATCACCCTCGCGACAAGACAGCGACCTGCTTAGGAGACTGAAAAATTCTACCAGCGTAAGAAGACCGTGAGTTGGTTTGCCGTGTTTGTTTGGTTGAATCAAACCAACTAGATGAACGAAACAAACCTGATCAACCCGTCCTGCCTGCTACAGCTCACCTGGCTCTTCTTTGACCTTCTGTTGCTTAATCAAGCGGGCCAGGTATGTCCGTTGAAGCTTGAGGCGCTCTGCTGCTTTTGTCTGATTGCCCTCCGCTTCCTCGATGGCTCGCTCAATGATGTAGCGGCTATGTTCTTCCATCGATTCATGGTACGGGAGCGAGAGGTAGGGGAGGCGTTCGCCCGGCGAAGTGCGGCCCATGGCATCTAACGATAGCATGTCCGGCTCGATGGTGTCCGACTGGCTTAAGACGACAGCTCGTGCGACGACGTTGTCCAATTCTCGAATGTTTCCCGGCCAACGGTATCGGCTCATGGCCTCCATGGCCGCTGGGCTGAACATCATGCCGGGATGTTTCGCGTTCCTGGCATGTCGGTTCAAGAAAAACTTGGCGAGGGCAGGGAGGTCATCGGGCCGTTCTCGAAGCGGAGGCATGGTGAAGCTGATGACGTTCAAGCGGAAAAAGAGATCCTCGCGAAACTCGCCGGTCTTCACGGCCTGTCGGAGATCCTTGTTCGTGGCCGCAATGATCCGTATATTGATCGATACGAGCCGCGTGCCGCCGACTCGATGAAACTCCCTGTCCTGGAGCACACGCAACAGTTTGGCTTGCAGCGTGAGCGACATGTCTCCGATCTCGTCGAGGAAGATCGTGCCGCCATCCGCCATCTCCAGTTTGCCCTTTTGCAGGCGATCTGCGCCGGTGAAGGCGCCGCGTTCATGCCCGAAGAGTTCGTTCTCGAGGAGCGTTTCCGTGAGAGCGACACAGTTGATGACGACCAGCGGCATCAACTGACGCGGACTCCACTGGTGAATGGAACGGGCGAAGAGTTCCTTGCCCGTGCCGCTTTCACCGAGCAGTAACACACTGGCATCGGACTTCGCAGCGCGTTGGGCGGATTCCATCACCGCACGGATCTTCACGCTCATGCCTACAATCGAGGCGTAGCGGCTGTCGACTTCGGACTTGAGACAGGCCACCTGCCGTTTGAGGGTGTTTCGCTCCAAGGCCTTGCTGATTACGAGGAGGAGGTGGTCTTTATCCAGCGGCTTGGTCAGAAAATCATAGGCGCCTGTTTTCATGGCCTCGACAGCAGCATCGATCGAGGCATGGGCGGTCATGACGATCACCGGGAGATCCTCGGCTGGTCTGACTTTCGGGAGTCGCTTGAGGACGTCGAGGCCGGTCATGCGTGGCATATCCAGATCAAGCAACATGAGGTGCGGCGCTTCCTGCTCGACCAGCTCGAGCGCCTCTACTCCATCGCGCGCGATCACGGTTCCATAATCGGAGGCCTGCAGACGATCCTCCAGCATCGTGGCAATATCAGGATCGTCGTCGACGATAAGAATTTTGGCTTTCATAGTGTCTTGATGAGCAGACAGCGATCAGCTTTCAGCAGTCAGCCTTGGGAAAGGACTTCCTGTGCAGATTTTCTGAGCTGATAGCTGATGGCTGAACGCTCAGTCCTCCATGACGTTCATCACCAAACCAGTCAGCGACTTCGGGAAAAAATACGTCGACTTATGCGGCATGCGTTCTCCCGCTGTCGCGACGGCTTGTACTTCGCTGACCTTGGTGGGATTGAGGAGCAAGGCTCCGGTCCCAGTTCCCTTCGCCACCCAATCCAGCGCCTCATGATCGTCTTTGGTGTAGAGAATCGCTTCTTGTTCCTGTTGTGTCCGGCAGAGTGTGGTGACGACCAGTTGTTGGAGGAGAGAGACATCTAGCTTCGTGCGAGGCGATGCGTCAGCCGGTGGACGATGGGCCGGTTTAAGAGCCAACGTGACGTACGAATCTCTTCCCTTCAACGCCAGGCCGAACATCGGAACCGTGCGGCCGTTGATTCGCAAGGCCTCAATGAATTGCGCGCGGACTGCTGCCTGGGTTCCCGTGGTAAAGGGAAATTCCTGTAGCTCGAACTGGTCGGCGAAGAGGGTTCGCACTTTGTCATAGGAGGGGAGCGGAGTGGTGGTGACTCGGTGGGTCGGCAAGACGGTGAGTCCAGGATCTTCGAGGGCGGCCAGCAACATCAGCACGCCGTCGTAGGGCTGGTAGCCGGCTGGTGATCCGGCCTGTTGCCGGCGCAGCCGTTGATAGTTCAGCGCCGTTTCATAGCGATGGTGGCCATCCGCGATGAAGAGCGGCTTAGGCCCCAAGGCCTCGACTGCCTGGGCGAGAATCGCGGGATCCGTCACGGCCCACAGTTGTTGCCGGAATCCGTCGTCATCCGTAAAGTCGAACCGTGCCGGTTTTCCCTTGACGGCTGTTTCAAGGAGCCCGATCACGACGCCCTGGGGGTCCGAATAAAGGGACCAGATCGGGCTGAAATTCGTATGGCAGGATTCGAGCAAGTTCAGGCGATCGGTCTTTGCCGCGGCCCGCGTATTTTCATGCGGATAAATATGGCCGGAGTCGAGCGCTTCGAGTTTGACGGTCGTGAGAAATCCCTTCAGCACTTTCATCGGGGTCCGAGGATCCGACGCCGGCGGCCGATAGTCGATGGTGTGGTAGTACAGGGTAGGCTGCGCGTCACGTTTCAGGGCCCCGCTCCGGAGCCACTCATGGAGTGTCGCCCCCGCTCGTGTGTAGCGATTGTTCGTGGGACTGTCGCCGGGCTGATCGAGACCGAGCTCCAGGCGAATGATGTTCTGAGGGTGGCGGTCGTATAGAGCCCGTTGCCCCGCGGCATCTATGATATCGTAAGGCGGTGCCACGACCTGGGGGATGTCCCCAACCACCGATGCGTCGTATGCAGTCCCGTGAAACGGAATGATCTTGGCCATGCTGAATCCTTTGCTCCGTGAGGTGGTTCAGGGCGCTAGTGTAACCACTGTGTGAAGGGAGGGTCCTTTCTTCCTGCGCGGTGCCTTTCCCAAGGCTGTTCCCTGGAAACACGCGGGGAGAGAGGCTATCGATCGCGGGTAACCATATAGTCGGCGGTCACCGAGAGGGCTCGTCTGGCCGTACTATCTTCGAACTGGTCGAGATCTCGTTGGGCCATGGCGATGTAGGATCGTGCCCGATCCATGGCATAGGTAATCGAGCCCAATTCTTCCATCAAGCGAATGAACCGACGGAGGTCTTCCTCTGTCAGGGTTCTGGTTTCCATGCGGTCGATGATCACCTGCCGGTCCTGTTCCGAGCAATGATGTAGCAGATGTAACAGCGGCAGCGTGGCCTTGCCTTCGCGGAGATCCTGTCCCAGTGTCTTGCCCAAGTGTTCGCCGTTGGCCGTATAGTCGAGTGTATCGTCGGCCACTTGGAAGGCGATCCCAAGATGTTGACCGAACCGGAACAGCGCATCCTGTTGGGCATCCGAGGCGTCCGCGAGAATGGCGCCCATGCGACAAGAGGCGGCCATCAAGCCGGCCGTCTTGTGTTCGACAATCTTGAGATACTCCGCTTCCGGCATAGAGGGGTTGCCATTGTAATGGAGCTGCAGCACTTCGCCTTCCGCCATCTTTTTGCAGGCCTCGCCGAGCACTTCGTTGATCCCATGGTTTCGGAACTCGACGACTCGGCAGAAGGCTTGGGAGTAAAGATAGTCGCCGACGAGGATGCTGATTTGGTTGCCCCAAACTTTTCGGGCGGTCCGCCGGCCTCGGCGGATATCAGCGTCGTCGACCACATCGTCGTGGAGCAGAGACGCGGTATGAATGAACTCCACCAGGCTGGCCAGTTGGTAATGATCGCGACCGGTATAGCCGCAGAGGCGCGCAGAGAGCAACAGCAAGAGAGGTCGAACTCGTTTGCCGCCGCTGTTGAGGATATGGGCGGCAACGGTATTGACGAGTGTCACACTGGAATCAAGGTTTGCCCGGACCTGGTTCTCCATCCCCTCCAACTCATTACGGTACGCTTCCCAGACGTCCGCCATGGTGTTGATCGTGGGGGTAATTGGGCTTTGGGGCATGCGGCGGATGGTAGGGCAGAGAAGGAAACAAAGTCAAGCCAATCACCCCTTTGGGGGGCATGCCGGCATGGGCAGTCTGTACGAGGGCCAATCTTGACAGAAGAATCGTGCTTCTATTAAGGTGAGCGGAGAGATTATGAACGGAATTCGCCTTGTGAGTGACGGGGTTATCCATCCCGACCGCCTCTCTAGTGTAGCCTCCGTCTGGTAGGATACACGTCTACATTTTTCACGAGATACGAGCGATGAGCATCCCTGGGTTTCCATCGAAGCAAGGCCTCTACGACCCTGCACAGGAGAAAGACTCCTGTGGGATCGGTTTTGTCGTCAACATCAAGGGGCAAAAATCCCATACCATTGTTCAGCAGGGGCTCCAGATTCTTGAGAGCCTGAGTCACCGGGGAGCCCAGGGCTGTGACTCGTGCACAGGAGACGGTGCAGGCATTCTGCTGCAAGTACCGCACGAGTTTCTCAAGCGTGCGGCCGGCGATGCGGGGGTGTCTCTGCCCAATGCCGGAGAGTATGGCGTTGGGATGGTCTTTCTCCCGTCCCATGCCGATGCGCGACAACAGTGCGAGGCACTCTTTGCCAAAATTATCAGTGAGGAGGGCGCTCGAATTCTTGGTTGGCGCGATGTGCCGGTCAAGAGCGATGTGATTGGCGTCGTGGCGCGCAGCACCGAGCCCTTTATGCGGCAGGTGTTCATTGCCCGTGATGTGCTCAATGAAGGGCAGTTTGAACGCAAGCTCTACGTCATTCGCAAACGGGTGGAAACAGCCATTCGAGAATCGGCCATTCAGGGACGTGACTACTTTTATATCTCAAGTCTGTCGGCGCACACCATCGTGTATAAGGGGTTGTTGCTCCCGGAGCAGATGTCGGCGTACTACCAGGACTTGAATGATGCGAGCCTGACGAGTGCGCTCGCCCTCGTACATTCCCGTTTCAGTACGAACACGTTTCCCACCTGGCCGTTGGCCCATCCCTACCGTTACATTTGCCATAATGGTGAGATTAACACGCTCAAGGGCAATGTGAATTGGATGCGCGCCCGGCAAGGGCGGCTCAACTCCGACTTGTTCGGCCAGGATCTGGAGAAGCTCTTTCCGGTCGTGGCTGAACAGCAGAGCGACTCCGCCTGTCTGGACAATGCCGTGGAATTCCTGACCATGGGAGGCCGCTCTCTCCCGCATGTGATGATGATGCTGATTCCCGAGCCCTGGGTCGCGAATCCACAAATGGATCTCGATCGGCGGGGGTTCTATGAGTATCACGCGGCGATGCAGGAGCCCTGGGATGGTCCAGCCGCGGTCTGTTTCACCGACGGCAAGCTCATCGGCGCGACGCTCGATCGCAATGGATTGCGCCCCTGCCGTTATCAAGTGACGACAGACGGCTTGGTAATTTTGGCCTCGGAAGCGGGTGTGTTGCCGATGGATGCCCGGAAGATCAGGCAGAAGGGACGCCTCATGCCGGGCCGGATGTTCCTGGTCGATACCGTGCAAGGGCGTATCATCGATGACGAGGAAGTGAAGGCCGAGATTGTGAGCCGTAAACCCTACCGGTCCTGGGTCACCCAATATCGGATTTCGCTCGATGAGCTGCCCGATCCCAGCAATGTGCCGCAGCCGGACCATCCGACGTTACGCCAGCGTCAGCTGGCCTTTAGCTATACCGTGGAAGAACTGAAGATGGTCATCACGCCCATGGTGGTGGAGGGGCAGGAAGCGACCTCTTCGATGGGCACGGATACGCCGTTGGCCGTGCTCTCCGATCGGCCGCAACTGCTCTTCAAGTATTTCAAGCAGCTGTTCGCCCAAGTGACCAATCCGCCGATCGATCCGATCCGCGAAGAACTAGTGATGTCACTGACGACCAGCATCGGACCCAAGCCGAATCTGATGGATGAGCATCCGGAGTCCTGCCGCCGCATCCGGGTCAAACAACCGATTCTGACCAATGCCGATCTCCAGAAGATCCGTGAGATCGCCGATCCGCATTTTAAGAGCAAGACACTCAAGATGCTGTTCAGGGTAGCTGAGGGGCCGGAAGGGCTCGGGGCGGCAGTCGACGATCTCTGTCGACAGGCCTCCCAGACGATTAAAGAGGGCTACAAGTTTTTGATCCTGAGCGATCGCGGTATCAACGAAGAATGGGCGCCGATTCCGAGTCTCCTTGGCATCGCGTCGGTTCACCATCATCTTGTGCGCGAATGCACGAGGACCGAAGCCGGCCTCATCGTGGAAACCGGCGAGCCGCGCGATGTGCACCATTTCGCCTGTTTGATCGGCTATGGAGCCGGGACTGTGAATCCGTACCTCGTCTTCGAGTCGATCGTGGACTTGGAGCGCGAGGGTTACTTCCCTGAAGGGTTGGACGCGCAGACCGCGGAAGGCAAATACATTAAGGCCATCAATAAGGGGCTGCTCAAGATCTTCTCGAAGATGGGTATCTCGACCGTGCAATCCTACTGTGGCGCGCAGATCTTCGAGGCCATCGGATTGAATCGCGAACTCATTGGCCGTTACTTCACCGGCACGCCGTCGCGCGTGGAGGGAATCGGCATCCGCGATCTCGGCGAAGAGACGCTTCGGCGCCATCGCGTGGCCTATGAGCCGACACCGATACGGCAACTCGATTTTGGCGGGGAGATTCACTACCGCATCCAGGGCGAGCATCACAACTGGAATCCGGACACGATTTATAAGCTGCAGCACGCGACGAGGGCCAACGATCCGAAGACCTTCGCCGAGTTTTCCCAGCTCGTGAACGACGAGAGTAATAGGCGCTCAAATCTGCGCGGGCTGCTTGAGTTCAAGTTTCTGCCGGAGCCCATTCCAGTCGAGGAAGTAGAATCGGCGAAGGAAATCGTCAAGCGATTCACGTCGGGTGCCATGTCCTTTGGCTCGATCAGCAAGGAAGCGCATGAGACGATGGCCATTGCGATGAACCGCCTGGGCGCCAAGAGCAACACAGGCGAGGGCGGGGAGGACCCCGAGCGGTTCACGCCGTTGCCCAATGGCGATTCGAGGAACAGCTACATCAAGCAGGTGGCGTCGGCGCGATTCGGTGTGACGAGCCACTACTTGGTGAATGCGAAAGAATTGCAGATCAAGATGGCGCAGGGGGCCAAGCCCGGCGAAGGCGGGCAGTTGCCGGGCCACAAGGTCGATGAGAACATCGCGAGGCTACGCTACTCGATGCCGGGTGTGCAGCTCATTTCGCCGCCGCCGCATCACGACATCTATTCCATTGAAGACCTGGCGCAGCTCATTTTTGATTTGAAAAATTCCAATCCGGACGCAGCTGTGTCGGTGAAACTGGTGTCGGAAGTAGGTGTCGGGACGATTGCGGCAGGGGTGGCCAAAGCGCATGCGGACAAGGTGCTCATCAGTGGAGACTCGGGCGGCACCGGCGCCTCTCCGCTCTCGTCCATCAAATATGCGGGAGTGCCGTGGGAATTGGGCCTAGCCGAAACGCATCAGACGCTCGTGCTCAACGATTTGCGCGGGCGTATCCGGGTGGAGACCGACGGGCAAATGAAAACCGGGCGCGACGTGGCGATCGCCACCTTGTTGGGCGCCGAGGAGTTCGGGTTTGCGACCGCCCCGCTGATCGTCGAGGGCTGCATCATGATGCGGAAATGTCATCTCAATACCTGCCCCGTCGGTATTGCGACACAGGACCCGACCCTGCGGAAGAAATTTGCCGGGCAGCCGGAACATATCGTGAACTTCTTTTTCTTCGTCGCGGAAGAACTGCGCCAGATCATGGCCAAACTGGGCTTCCGGACCATCAACGAGATGGTCGGGCGTGTGGATAAATTGAAAGTACACAAGGCTGTCGATCACTGGAAGGCCAAGGGGTTGGATCTGACCCCCCTCTTACAAGCGCCGGATGTGGGGCCGGAGATTGCCCGCTTCTGTGTGCAGAAGCAGGACCACGGTCTCGCAGGCGTGCTCGATAACACGCTGATCGAGCTGTGCAAGCAGGCGTTGGAGAAGAAGGAGAAGGTGACCCTCGATCTGCCCATTCGAAATGTGAACCGCACGGTCGGGACAATGCTCTCCAGCCGCGTGGCGAAACAGTATGGGCTTGAGGGGTTGCCGGAAGACACCATCACGATCAAGTTTTCCGGTTCAGCCGGACAGTCGTTCGGCGCATTCCTGTCCCGTGGCATCACACTCATCCTCGAAGGGGAGTCAAACGATTATTTGGGCAAAGGATTGTCCGGTGGAAAGATCATTGTCTTCCCCCCGAAGCAGGCGCTCTATACACCGGAAGAGACGATTCTAATCGGCAACACCTCGCTCTATGGTGGAACGCAAGGGGAAGCCTATTGCTACGGCATGGCGGGCGAGCGGTTCGCCGTGCGGAACAGCGGTGTCAGGGCGGTGGTCGAAGGGATCGGCGATCACGGCTGCGAGTACATGACCGGCGGGGTGGTCGTCGTCTTGGGTCAGACGGGGCGAAACTTTGCGGCAGGCATGTCAGGTGGCGTGGCATTTGTGCTGAACGAACTCGACCAGTTCCAATCCCGCTGCAACTTGGGCATGGTGGAATTGGAGAAGGTCACAACGGCGGACGACAAGAAGACGCTGCATCAGATGATCACGTCGCATTTCATGCATACCGGCAGCCGGAACGCGAAGCGTGTTCTCGATAGCTGGGAGTCGATGTTGCCGAAGTTTGAGAAGGTCATGCCGGTGGACTATAAGCGCGTGCTGGAAGAACGGAAGAAGAAGAAAGTGGCCGCTCGGAAGTGAGGGGTGAGGCGTTAGGGGTAAGGGGTAAACCGAGAACAGGTTCGATCGGCACGGACTCCGCACGTAGGACTAAAAGAGATGGGTGATCCCAAAGGTTTCATGAAATATGCCCGCGAGGGCCCCAAGCGGAAGCCGGTCGAGCTTCGCGTGCTCGATTGGAAGGAGATGTATGAGCCCATCTCCGAGGAAACGCTCAAGATCCAGGGGGCCCGCTGCATGGACTGCGGTGTGCCGTTCTGCCAAGGTAACACCGGCTGTCCGGTCGTGAACTTGATTCCAGAATGGAACGATCTGGCCTCTCGTGGCCGTTGGAAAGATGCGCTCAAGGCGCTTCATACCACGAACAATTTTCCTGAGTTTACCGGCCGGCTCTGCCCAGCGCCTTGTGAAGAGGCGTGCGTGCTCGGCATCAACGAAGATCCTGTCTCCATTCGGATCATCGAGTGGAACATCATCGACCGTGGTTTCAACGAAGGCATGGTCGAGCCGATGATGCCCGTCATGAATACGGGCAAGACAGTAGCCATCGTCGGTTCAGGTCCGGCGGGCATGGCAGCGGCGCAACAGTTGGCGCGCGCCGGCCACAGTGTCACGCTCTTTGAGAAGTCCGATCGCATCGGTGGCTTGTTGCGTTATGGCATCCCCGATTTCAAAATGGAAAAGTGGGTTATCGACCGTCGACTGGAACAGATGAAGGCTGAAGGGGTGGAGTTCAAGACCAGTGTCGCCATCGGGAAAGACCTCACAGGTGAGCAGTTGCGGCAGCAGTTCGATGCCGTCGGTCTGACCATGGGTGCAGAGCTGGCACGTGAGCTGCCGATTCCAGGCCGTGAGCTCAAGGGCATCCATCTCGCGATGGACTATTTGACGCAACAGAACAAACGGACCGCCGGCGACACGATCACGGACGAACCGATTACAGCAAAGGGCAAGCGCGTCGTCATCATCGGCGGCGGCGATACGGGATCAGACTGTCTCGGCACCGCCCATCGCCAGGGCTGCATCGAGGCACATCAATTTGAACTCTTGCCGGAACCACCGCCGCAGCGCGCTGGCTCGACACCCTGGCCGCTCTGGCCCATGCAGCTTCGCACGTCGCACGCACATGAAGAGGGCTGCGACCGGCAGTGGAGTATTTCGACGACGAAGTTCACCGGCCACAATGGCCAGGTGACGAAGCTCCATGGCCATCAAGTGAAGTTCGAGAACGGCAAGTTCACGCCGATTCCTAACAGCGACTTCGACATGGATGCAGATTTGGTTCTGCTTGCGATGGGCTTCACCGGCCCGGTGAAGAACGGCCTGCTCGACAGTCTCGGTGTCAAATACGATCAGCGTGGCGCAGTATCGGTGGACGAGCAGTTCATGACCAATCTCGATGGCGTCTTTGCCGGCGGCGACACCAAACGCGGCGCCTCGCTCATCGTCTGGGCCATTGCCGAAGGACGCAAGATGGCGGCCGGGATCGATAAGTATCTGCGCGCGAGCAAGTCCGCCAAATCAGGCCGTTGAAAAAGACTTCCAGCGTCGTTCTCGCTTCGCTCAAACCCTCAACGTACCTAGAACCGTACGCCTCGGGCGTTCGCTCGCTGTGGCCTAGCTGGACAGTCTTTTTGAACGGCCTAGTACCATTTCCGTATATATAGACGAGGTCTTACTGCAGTTCGTTGACAGAGGACTCGGTAGGACCGTAGCCTAGACCCAATAACTACCCCCATGACAATTATACTTGGCACATGAACGACAAAATCTCAATAAGCAGTGACCTTATCAGACGTGCAGATGAAGCATACACGCCATTAGTTGACTTGATAGCATGGTCATCTTGTGCGGTCGACGTACAAAGATGGAAGGCTCATCTTGCAATGGTGCAAGAGCTGGGCAGTTCAGACTCAACTAAACTTACTCGATCACGTGATGTTGCCAAACGTGCTGCTGCAATTGATACAGGGGCTATTGAAGGACTCTATCAGCTTGACCGGGGCCTTACGATTACCATTGCTACGCAGACTGCCATGTGGCAAGTCACTTTTCTGAAGGAGCAAGAAAAAGTCCGCTCTCTAATAGAGTGCCAATTAAACGCCTACGACTATGTTTTGGATCTAGCGACCAAATCAGTGCCTATTGCAGAAGCCTATATTCGAGAACTTCACAAGAGGATATGTTCGGCACAAGACACATTCAAGGCTCTAACCCCTGGAGGTATTCAGGAGCAACATCTAAATCACGGGGAATATAAGAAACTTCCAAATCATGTACTAAAAGAAGACGGCACGATCCATGCGTACGCGCCCGTCCAGCAGACACCTATAGAAATGGGACGCTTATGCGAGGTAATCCGCAGTCATGAGTTTGAGTCAGCGCATCCAGTTGTGCAGGCGGCCTACGCCCATCATGTGTTCACCCGTATTCACCCGTATTCACCCGTTTCAGGATGGGAATGGCAGAGTTGCACGTGCTTTGGCGTCGATATTCCTATATCGTGCGGCATCAGTTCCACTCCTCGTTTTAATCGACCATCGAAATTCGTATATTGAAGCGTTGGAAGCAGCCGATGCTGGAAGCTACCAACCGTTTGTGAACTTCGTGTTTTCGAGAAGTCTTGATGCTTTTGTTTTGGTTGCAGAAAGCCTTCGGACAGCTGAAGTCGTTGATCCAGTAGAAACATCGAAGGCGATAGCGGATCTCTACCTAACCAAAGGGGGTTACAGACACAACGAGGTCGATCTCGCGGGACTGAATTTCCTGAGATCAATTCAAGAACAACTGCAGAAGCAGATAAATGAAACTCCACGAGCTGCAGAAGTGCGGTTTAACCTCAACCGAGTGTCAGGAGATATAAGCATGCCTCCTGTTCCAACTGGATACCGCACGCTAGTGAGTATGCCAAAAGAGTCTATACTTCTGGAGGCGGAATCATTGCCACCCGCGGCCGTTAAGATTCGTAGAGCGTTAGTGATCTTTGTGCCAAGAGATTGCGATCGTCATGACGAGATTTTAGTCACGTGCATTGAATCACATGACATTGTTCGATCCCCTATTTCTGACATTCTTAGTACGGACAAAACGGTTACTGAATTGAAAATCGCTATCTTTTCTCAGCGTATTTTAGGCGAAATCTTGGGGCGCTTAAGTCCCAGGCTGAAGGGGAACTAAGGCGTCAAGGGTACTAACCCTTTGAGTCAGCGAATAACATTTCCCAAGTACTCCTAATCTGTAGAACTGTCTGTTTAATGCCGGACCAATGGTAGGTCGTGCGTCAGAAATGTTTACTGGATTCAGTCTCAATTGTTTCTTCTATGCAGAGCGCTGACATGGAGGCGTGTAGCCTAAATAGAGGAACATGGACCTGCCGAAGCTTGCCTGAGGAGGAAAGCTTGAATTGACTAAAGGACCGCAATCGAATGATCGCAGTTGAAGGAAGTCTGGAAGGCTTTCGCTCGGTCGAGCCCTGATGGTTGTTCTGGGAGGTGGGAAGCAGGGGGTGCATGTCAGCGCGCGTTAGCTGGCGAAGCTGTCTCTGTTCTTTCCTTTGTCTCGTATGTATGGTTTGACGGATCACAATGTTGGAGAATGCTGCTGTGACGCAACAAACCTACCCCCGCAGTCCCAAAGCTCTTCTCGGTGGCATTGCCCACTTGGGACAGTTTATTGACAAGATTCTACTCCGGAACGCAGGCAAGATTCAGGAGTACAACTACATCACGGTCGGGTTCGATAAGTATCTGGTCGATTTTCTTCAGATCGATCCGAAAGCGTTCGAGCAGCTGGTGCTGGCCGGCGAGGACGTCCCTGTCAACTGATTTCTCTCCCTTCTTGCTTCCCCTAACGCGAGTGTGTACCATTACCGTAATCATACACACTCCATATCGGAGGGGCTATGCGCACCAATATCGTGATCGACAACAGTCTCATGCGGCAGGCGATGAAGGCGACCGGACTCTCAACCAAGAAGGCTGTAGTCGAGGAGGGGCTTCGCTTGCTTATCAAAGTCAAAGGGCAAGAAGGTATTCGCCGTTTGCGTGGAAAGATTGCGTGGGAAGGCGATCTCAGCGCGATGCGTGAAAGCCGTATCAAGGCCGCTTCATGATTGTCGTCGATACGACGGTATGGATCGATTACTTTCGCGGGACGCGCACGCCTCATGCCGACTGGCTTGAGTCCAATCTGACCAGTGAACGACTCGGTCTCACCGATCTCATTCTGTGCGAAGTGTTGCAGGGTGTTCCCACAGATAGCCAATTCGATGCCGTTCAAGAAGAGCTTCTACGATTCGAGGTCTTTGAGACGGGGACTGTTGAATTGGCCGTCGAAGCAGCGCTGAACTATCGACGGCTTCGTGTTGCCGGGCGAACCATTCGCAAGACAATTGATTGTCTCATTGCGACGTATTGTTTGATTGAAGGTCACGCATTACTTCACAACGACCGCGACTACGATCCATTTGAAGATGTGCTCGGATTGAACGTCGTACACCCATAGAAGGAACAATGATTCATGGTCAATCAAGGATATCCTCGCAGTCCCAAATCCCTTTTCGGTGGTATCGCCCATCTCGGGCGGTTTATCGACAAGATTCGTTTGCGGCATGAAGGCAAGATTCAGGAGTACAACTACATCACGGTCGGGTTCGATAAGTATCTGGTCGATTTTCTTCAGATCGATCCGAAAGCGTTCGAGCAGCGGGTGTTGGCCGGTGGGACTGATGACGAATTGCTTGTCTGGGTGAAGGCCAACAGCTGGAAACCATCGGATCTAGAGGTCGCGCAATGGAGCCAGGATCTCCTGTCTTCCGGTCCCAAAGACGATGCCGCTCGCCAGCGGTTTCAGGGACGTCTGCAAGACATCGCCACGAAGCGGGGTGTATTGCTTTCGTCTTTCCCTTCCATCCACACCTGGGCCGACGTCATTGAACTCGATGAAGAGCGGCTGTAGCCGGTCTTGGGAGTGAGACGGTCTGGCTGGTTTGCCCTCCATCTTGCCCCAGTCTCTGCGCAGATGGATCGAAACGCGGAGCATTACCCTTCATTTTTGGAAAAGTTTAGCTTTTTTTATTTCTCTACTATGGCATTGGCCTTGCGTGCTTGAGGCTGATGCCATTTCAACATTCACATCTAACTCAATGGAGGATCAGGATGATCAGGACTATTTCGACGATCACAGCTATGGCCGTATTCGCGGCGTTCACCAGCGTGTTTGCACAGGTTCCTGCGACGGAGCCAGCTCCCGCTCCTGCGCCACAGGCGACCACGCCGGCTCCGGCTCCAGTTCCGTCGGTGGAATCACCGAAGGGAGAAGGAGACAAAGAGAAGCGTGGAGACATGCGAGAAGAGCGTCGTGGTAGAGGTAAGAGCGGAGAGCACCGAAGAGATGGTGATCATGAACGTGGTCGTGGTAAGCATGGGGATGGAGATAGAGGGAAGCACAAGGGAGAAGGTAAACACGGCGACCGGGGCAAACACAAAGATCGGGATAAGGGCGAAGATCTGGACAAACAGGAAGATGGAGAGAAGGACAAGAAGGACTAAGGGATAACATTACGCGGGCAACTTGAAACAAGGCGATCGGTCCACATGGGCCGGTCGCCTTCGTGCTTTAGCAGGGTGCTGAAAAAGTCCGCCAGCAGCGTTCTCGCCGCGCGCAGAGGCTCAACATACCGAAGCGTACGCCTCGCCTCTCCGCTTGCTGCGGCCTTGCTGGACGGCCTTTTTGAGCATCCTGCTGGCAAACAGCTTTTCCGTCGTTGCGAATCGTGAGCGAGACTAGCAAGACGTGCGTGACAGGCGCGACTTGCGAAGATAAACTTTCCGACCCGTCACGCTTTTCGCGCAAGCCTCGCGAGTCTCGTGCGAATAACGCGCTACGTCTGAGTTCGCTATAGACAGGGGCGCTGTATGAGGAAAGATTACGAGCCGACGGCGCTGAGCGTTGCTGTCGCGTGATCAGGGCGGGCGCGTAGTTCCATCGGTGGCAAGGCCTCGACAAGATTGGTGACTCGTTCACGGGCTCCTTGACTGTACCGAAGAAACTCTACTCCGAAGTGACCATCCTTGCACCAGCGCACCACGGATACTTCCACTGCCAAGGGGATTGGCTCCTGAGCCACAGCGATCTGCAGTGCGAGACAGGCGCCTGCATTCAGCGCGATGTCACTGCGCATCCTGCAACCCGTGGGCGAGAGGTCGAGCAAGACCCCTTCTCCGGCTCCGGTATCGCTTTGGATGCTGGCAGGGTAGCCGACTGGTATTCGAAGGCCGCATCGTGGTTGCATCGCAATAATCTCCGTTATGAATGAATAGTACTGAACATATCGGTAGAGGCAAGGAAAACTTGATTTACGGGTAACGGACGCGAGCGATGAGACGCACGCTGCTGGGCCTGCCAGACGCGTGATTGCCGACGCTATGGCCAGGTTGATGCGAAGTGGGGTGTCCTGCTTGTTTTCCGGAGTAGTGATCGTGCAGGAATCAGACAAGACAGAAGAATGTGAGAAGATTACGCGGCGATTTTAGTGAGAAGCTTTTTGACTTCGACATGGGCGAAGATGACATCGGGCTCCCGCTGAAGGGCTTCGTAGTAACTCCGCTCGAAACCGTCTCCTTCCTCTGAAGGACGGATGAGGGCTCGAGCTTCTATCAGAAAGTGCTCTACCTCAACAAGCAAGAGCCCGGACTCGTCATCTAAGAGTTCATCGATACGAATCACCAGCTGAGAGAGGGGGTGCAGCCAGGTAAACCAAGGATCGTTCAGTACCAATTGCAGCAGTTGGTTGGTTGACGCGACTCGGCCATTGATGCGCTCATAGGTCACTTGTTCCGCCAGGATGAGAGCTTTGTGGAGGCTCAAGAGGCTGCCCCTCATGTCGAGAAGCCTCTTACGGAGATGGCAGAAATTTTCGGTCGAGGTCTTTCGCGATACAGTCGCCATGAAATAATTCTAGCAGGTTATTGAAAAAATGGTGACCCCTGGAACTCGGTCGGGATGTCGATACCAGTCATGGTTAGAATATCGGCATACTCAGCTGTGCACTGTAGCAGGTTATTGAAGTGAGAGAACCTGCTGGTTGCTCTGGTCTATCTCGTGTATTTGGTTGGACCCAGAGTGATCGAATAGACCAGATGGACCAGATAGATCCCACAACAGTCTTTCGATGCTGATGTCGGATGGATTCACGCGGCCTCTGCCTGCAGGACGCGTGTGACATGGAAGTGGGCAAGCACGACTTCAGGGTCTCGGTTGAGGGCCTCGTAGTAGGCTCGCTCGAATCCATCGCCTTCAATCGACGGGCTGGTCAAGGTGCGTACCTCGGCCACAAGATGTTCGACGTTTTCATGGGTGATGTCAAACGCATCGTCTTCCAGGAGTTGATCAATCCGGAGCAGTAGATCCAAGAGGGGGCAGAGCCAGGTGAACCAGGGATCGTTGAGCAGTAACTGGATGAGCTTGTCCGTCGAGCCGACACGTCCGTGGATATGTTCGTAGGTGAGTTGTTCTGCCACGATCAGCGCGCTATAGAGAGACAAGAGTCTCTGGTGTACCTCCAGCATGGTGCGGCGCAAGGGATCGGTGTGGGGAGTCGGAATGGATGATAACGACCTTGCCATACGATAAGTGTAGCAGGGCCATTGCAAAATGGAAGTCGCATGGCGATGCGAGTTTATCTATTGTCAGGTTTTGTTGTCGCGGCGTATTGGCGGTTGCGTAGACGCCTTCGTGAATAATGCGGGCTAGTGTCCTACCCGAGTTGCGAACTGCGCAAACAGCTCCCCCGTGAGGTGCCCGGTATTGGCTGGGTCGCTGACATTCTTGCGGCGAAGATAGTCGTTGAGGATTCGGCCGTCGGCGGCTTTGTGGACGTGGGGCAGGCCGAGATTCATGTGGTAGCGTTCGATGGCGCCGGCCACGCGACTGATAAAGACCACGGTGCCATTCGGCTCCTGCCGCTCAACGATCCCGATGTGCGTCAGCGGGTCGTTCACCTTGCCATCCCCGTTGTAGTCCCATGTATTGTTGAAGAAGACGAGATCGCCTGGATGGACAACCGGTCCCTGGTGGAACGTGCCTTGTTGTCGTATGTGGGCATGGATGATCCGGACGCCGTTGGCGTGAGGGTCGCTCGGTTCACCGCCATAGAGATCGATCCCGTGCTTGAGAAACACTACACGGGTCACTCCGGCGCAGTCATAGGCGATGCGTTGGCCGTTGCTCTCAATTGTTTTTGCGCCCACGAGTTTTGTTGCTGTCCGCACGATGGCGCTCCGGCTCGGCGCGCGCTCGACGGATCCACAACAGGCGCGCGTGTCCGGTGCCGATGCACGAGGGTATTGCGCTGGTGGCGTGGCACAGCCTACGAGCGTCACCATTGCGATTGCGGTCATGATAAAGAGGAATCGCATCGATCTCACCGCACGTTGACAAACCGGCCTTGAGCCGTCTCCCGGAGCTGATCGATATCTTCACGCCGGGTGACGGAGAGTGGCACAGTGTTGGTCAATTCTTCAATCAAGAGATCGGTCGTCAGCGGTGTCTTTTGGTGGAGTGCGCGATACAGGGATGCGACTACAGCCTGTTCGATTTCCGAACCGCTGAAGCCGTCGCTGGCGCTGACGATCTTGAGCAGATCGAACTGTTTCACGTCCTGCTTCCGAAGACCCAGGTGAATCTTCCAGATGGATTCCCGCTCGCCGTCGTTTGGCAGGTCCACGAAGAAGATCTCATCGAATCGGCACTTGCGAAGGAGTTCGGGGGGAAGCAACGAAAGATTGTTAGCGGTGGCCACGACGAAGACCTCTTGCTTTTTCTCCTGAAGCCACGTGAGAAATGCGCCGAATAGCCGGCGGCTCAATCCTGCATCGGCCTCGCCGCTTCCACCCCCTGCGGCCATCGCTTTCTCGATTTCATCGATCCAAAGGACGATGGGCGACAACGACTCAGCCGTCTCGATCGCCTTGCGGAAATTCTTCTCCGACTCACCGACGAACTTATCGAACAACCGGCCCGCATCGAGCTTGAGAAGTGGAAGTTGCCATTCCCGCGCGATGGCTTTCGCGGCCAGGGATTTACCGCAGCCCGGCACGCCTACGAGCATGATGCCTCTGGGAGGCGTGAGATTGAGCGCCTTGGCCTCTGCGGTAAACCCGACTTTCGCACGTTCTAGCCAGGATTTCAGATTGACGAATCCGCCCAACTCGAACCGGTTGTCTTCGAGCGGATAGTATTCAAGCAAACCTCCATCCTTGATGGCCTGCACCTTGCGCTTCAGGATCTTTTGCACGTCATCGGCGGAGAGTGTGCCGTCTTCGACGACGCATTGTGTGATGACTTGCCGGGCCTGATGGAGTGTCAGTCCCTGTAAGGCGCGGAGGATGGCATCACGCTCGTCTGCCGAAGGATGCTGGTCTGCTGCTTTGGAATCGCTGATGGAACTGAGGATGCTTTGCACAACGGTGGTCGACCGTGGGCGACGGAGTGAGGTTCTGGGGTTGAGCGATTGCAAGACGCTCTGGAGCATGGAGCGCAGTTCGTCTCGATCCGGCAGTTGGAGGTCTAGCCGTACGGCGATCTGTTCGATATCCAGCGGCAGGTCGATGGGATGGCCGGTGATGATGCAGGTAGCACGCGAGCGGTTGTAGGTTGTCGCGACCTCTCGGAGTTGGCGGGCGACTGGGTAGTGGGTCAGTTTGAATGGAGCTTGGAAGAAATGAT
>JAYTTD010000081.1:0-6334 GCA_043745235.1 Nitrospira sp.
TTTTGCGTATTTCCAAGTTAACCGACATGGGGCTGTAGCGCAGTTGGGAGCGCGCGTGAATGGCATTCACGAGGTCGCCGGTTCAATCCCGGCCAGCTCCACCAAAATAATCACGTAGGTTCTGGAACCTCGACACCCACACCTAATTAATCACCGAATGACCATCGGCTCCTTCCAGTAAGAACGATCCGCCTGGTTCACAAAACCTCTCATGCTCCAAATCGAATCGGTCAGTAAACAATATTCCACGAAGATTCTGCTCGAAAATGTAACGGCGCATCTTCGCCCTGGTTCACGGGTCGGCCTGGTGGGGCCCAACGGCGCAGGCAAGACGACCATCTTTCGGATGATCCTCGAAGAGGAATCGCCGGACGAGGGAACCATCCGCAAGCGTCCGCGTCTCCGCATCGGCTACCTCCCGCAGGAACTCGAAACCATCACGGGCAAGAACGTGCTGGACGCCACCCATCGCGAACTCTATCCCGAACATGAGGCTGAACGTATCCTCATGGGGTTGGGATTTTCGGAGATCGACTTCAGCCGTGAGGTCGAAAGGCTGTCCGGCGGCTATCGGATGCGTGTCGCCTTAGCGCATCTGCTGCTGACCAACCCTGATGTCCTCATGCTCGACGAGCCGACCAACCACTTGGATAAGCCGACGCAGCGCTGGTTCGAGCAATTCCTCTTGAACTCGGAGATGACGCTGTTACTCATCAGCCACGACACGGCATTTCTTGATCGTGTCGTCACCCACATCTGGGATCTCCGACACCATAAGCTCGAAGAATATCGCGGCAACTATACTTCGTTCCAAAAGATCCGCGCAGAGCGGGACGCTCAGCGTGAGGCCGCCGCGGGGCGCCAGGCGAAAGAGGTTGCACGGGTCCAAACCTTCGTCGATCGGTTCCGCTACCAAGCGAACAAAGCCAGCCAGGTCCAATCGCGTATCAAGGCGCTTGAGAAGGTTAAGATGATTGAGATTAAGCGCGATCCCAAACGGGTGAAATTCAAGTTCCCCCTCCCAGCAGCGAGTGGCCGGCAAGTCCTGGAACTCCAGGGCGCAGCGAAGCGCTATGGGGAAAAAGTGGTGTATGAGAGCGTCGATTGTTCGATCGAACGCGGTCAGCGCGTGGCGCTGGTGGGAGAAAACGGCGCCGGGAAAAGCACGCTGCTCAAGATGTTGGCCGGAGTGCTGGAGCCAGACAAAGGCACCAGGTCAGTCGGCCATGGTGTCACCCTGCACTACTTCGCCCAACACCAGGCAGAGACCCTGAACCCGGAACATACCGTGCTCGATTCTCTTTCCGAGGTCTCCAGCCAAGCAGAGACGAACTTCCTCCGCGGGATTGCCGGCGCCTTCCTGTTCACCGGTGACGATCAAAAAAAGCTGGTTAAGGCGCTGAGCGGAGGGGAACGCAATCGCGTCGCGCTCGCGCGGATGTTGGTCGAACCAGCCAATACCCTGTTGCTCGACGAGCCGACGAACCATCTCGACCCGGCTTCGGTCGATATGCTCACCGATGCGCTATCAGAATTCCCCGGCACGATCGTCTTCATTTCCCACGACCCCACCTTTCTGACCAGAGTCTGCACGCGCGTCATTGAAATCGAAGAGGGCAAGGCCCGAAGCTTCTCCGGCGACTATGAATACTATTTGTGGAAGAAAACGCAGGAAATCGAATCCATCAAGGAAACGAGTGACGAACTGAAGGGAGTGGATCGTGGGAAGACTGTCGCCCCGACCAGGGCGATGGCCTCGCAAGCTCCAGCCAAGTCCTCAGCCGGAGATCGCCGCGATTTGAGCAAGACCCAGGCCCGTCTGGAGAAGCAGGTCGCGCGGGCGGAAGCGGAGATCGGCGAGTGCGAAACCAAAATCAAAGCACGGGATCTCGAACTGGCCAACCCCGCACTCTACAAAGATGAATCCACCAAGTGGAGCACGCTGCAGAAAGAGTATGACGGGTGGAAGAAGGATCTTGTACGGCTTACCGCCAGGTGGGAAACGCTCGCGGCTGAACTGGAAGGCGTCAAACAAAAGCTCACGGCATTTGCCTAGCGGACTGCTGGAGACAAACTGAAGGCCGAGGTCAAGGTTGAGTGAAGATTCGACTTGCTTCAGCTTAGCCTTACCCTGAGCCTAAACCTTCCGATAACGCTGGCGGGCTTTTTCAGCGTCCTACTAAACAGAGGACTTGACCGTTTCTTCCAGGTAGTAATACAGCCAGCGGTTCTTCTCTTTCGTGACCAGCTCGTCCCAGACCACGCCGATCAGAAACCCCTTCACCCATGGCTTCGCCCAAGCGACTTTTCCGTCGAGCTTTTCCATCTGTTCCGCGCGATCCGAATCGAGAAACGCCAACGACACGGTCACCGGCTGAGCCATCGCCATCTTCTCTTTCGTGTGCAACCCTGCGCCGACTCTATTGACGTTATCCAACACGGCCGTAATCGCCTTGGCTCCGCTCTTCGGTGAAATCAGCGCAGAACCCACCAATGTCGCCCGAACAAACTTGCGCCGTTCGTTTGTGACGGCTATCGAGGCAATCGATTTCTGGCTCTGCCGCTTCATGAGCCTAAGTATAACCGATTAGAAATCTTTGTCCACCACCATGTGAGGCCCCTGCTTAGGTGTCTTTTGGCCGGTAATAGCGACGCCCCTTGAGCGATTCCGGGAGGTGCTCCTGCTGCGCCTTGGCCTGGGGATCGTCATGGACATAACGATACCCTTTCCCATAGCCAAGCCCCTTCATCATTGAGGTCACGGCATTCCGCAAGTGGAGCGGAACCCCTAGATTTCCATGAGTTTTTGCGTCTTCCATAGCCTCAAGCAGTCCGATATAGGAGGCATTATCTTTTTGCCTGGTCGCGAGGTAGGTCGTCCCCTGAGCCAAATTGATCTGCGCCTCGGGGAGCCCCACAAACTGCACGGCCTGAGCGACCGCAGCCGCGACCACCAGCCCCATCGGATCGGCGTTCCCCACGTCCTCCGAGGCAAAAATGACCAGGCGCCGGGCGATAAATTTCGGATCCTCGCCCCCCTCCAACATACGGGCGAGCCAGTAGAGGGCGCCATCCGGATCGGAATCGCGCAGACTCTTTATAAAGGCAGAGATGATGTTGTAGTGTTCTTCGCCGGATTTGTCGTACCGGATCGATTTCTTCATCAACGCGGCTTCCAGCGCCGCTCCATCGATCAGGCGCGTGCCGTCAGGCCCAGCCGGTTGCTGTGTGACGACAAAATCCAACGCCGTCAGCAGCGCCCTCGCATCGCCGTTTCCATAGGCAATCAGTCGTTGCCTGGCATCGGGTGACAGGCGGGCATCCCACTTCCTCAACCCGATCGCAGGGTCCGCGAGCGCCCGGTCAAGAATATGCCCCAGTGCCTCATCCGAAAGGGGCTTGAGCACAATGACCAAGGAACGAGACAGGAGCGGTGAAATCACTTCAAATGAGGGATTCTCCGTGGTCGCACCGACCAAGATGACCGTGCCTCGCTCGACGTGAGGCAGAAAGGCATCCTGCTGCGCCTTGTTGAAGCGATGGATCTCGTCGACGAAGAGAATGGTCCCTTGGCCGTTGATCGCCTGGCGTTGCTCGGCTGTCTTGATGATGGCCCGCAGCTCGGGAACACCCCCTGTGACCGCCGAGAAAGGCACGAACTGCGCCTTCGTGTGGCGCGCGATGAGATGCGCCAGCGTCGTCTTCCCCGAGCCGGGCGGCCCCCAGAAGATGACGGAAGAGAGTTGATCTGCCTCGATCGCCCGCCGCAACGGCCGATCCGGCGCAGTGATGTCCTCTTGCCCAACAAAGTCCGCAAACTCTCGCGGCCGCAGACGCTCTGCCAACGGAGCTTCAACGGATTGCTCTCCCTCGGGAGTACCAAACAAATCGGGAGCCTGATCGCGTGAAGTAGGCATCTGAATCCTCAAGAATGGCGTGAATTGTATACGCCAGCTAGCATGATCGCAAACAGTCCCTTACCTCAGAACTCGGCAAAGGAAAACAGAACTGACCACCTCGCTCCTGTCCTCATTTCACATTTCAGTAGGCCCTCCCACCGCTACGGCGATAAAGTGGGGCCATGTTGAAGCGCGCTTTGATTTTGTTGATCGTCGCTCTGGCCCAAGCCGGGTGCAGCCAAAGTGGCGAAAATATCGGCCCCTACTATATCGCCCCCTTCCCTGAGGAAGGACGGTTGCTGCGTGAGGCCGAGAAGCGTGACGGCTTGCAGCTTGAAGATCTCACCATCGGCACTGGCCCTGGCGCTGCTTGAGGACGACGGCTGATCGCCGACATTGAGGTTCGATACACTGATGGGACTGTTGTCTACCGTGGTACCATTCTTAGCTTCCCAGGATTCGGGCCCAACATGCGTAGCAGCCAACTCCTCAGTACGGCTCAGAAGGGCATCGATCTCGGATTGAACGGCATGGCTGTCGGAGGGCGCCGTCGCATGACCATCGACCGAAAGCTCGTGTGCACTGACATCCTGGAAGGCGATCCTATCAGGACTAAGTGCAAACTGATTGGGAGTACCTTCAAGGATGAGGTTATTATCCGCAAACAGAATTTGATTGTTGAAGCGACTCTGACTGAATCCTGCAATCCCGTCATTACCTGGCAAGCTCTGTATATGTTCGGCGATTACCTGATTAAATTGCAGGCCTGCCGAGAAGAACCCTTCCCCCAAATTATTCCCGGCACTCCCATCTGGCATTACTATTAGACTAGCCGACTTCGCACGATTTCTCAGATCACTCAGAATACCAACTGACTGAGCGTTGACACGCGAGGTTCATGCGCTGAGAAGGGGCTGACAGGTTCGTGAAAACTCTCTTTGAAATGAAAAGTGAAAAAGGAATGTCCAGCCAGGACGTTCAAAAAGTTCATCCAGCAAGGCCGCAGCCGATGGAAGCACCGGAGGCGTAGCCTCTGGGCTACGTTGAGGATGCTTTCGAGGCGAGAACGCAGCTGGGGGACTTTTTCAACGTCCGGTTAATCGGAGTCGCCGACGCTGCCTCGCCGTATGAGCTTCAAAAACTCCAGCCTGGTTTGCGGCTGACTGCGGAAGGCGCCTAACATGGAACTGCTGACCGCAACGGTGTTCTGCTTTTCGACACCCCGCATCATCATGCAGAGATGTCGCGCTTCGACGACCACGCCCACTCCATGCGCATTGAGCTTCGATTTCAGAGTTTCGGCGATCTGAACGGTCAGCCGTTCTTGGACTTGCAGCCGCCGCGCAAAAGCGTCCACGATGCGCGGAATCTTGCTGAGCCCCACCACTTTCTTATTCGGCAAATATCCCACATGGACCCTGCCGTAAAACGGCAGCAGATGATGCTCGCACATGCTGAAGAAATCGATGTCCTTCACAATCACCATCTCGTCGTACTCGATTGGAAAGAGGGCACCGTTTAAAAGCTGGTCGATGTCGCGGTGATACCCTTGGGTCATGAAAGCGAGGGCCTTAGCGACTCGCTCTGGCGTCTTGAGTAGCCCGTTCCGGCCTGGCTTTTCGCCGAGAGCGAGCAACATCTCTGTGACCAGAGATTGCAGCACACCCAGATCCGCCGGTCTGCCAATCCCACTGACGTCTTCGGCCTGCTGCCGATCTCGCCGCCTGATTCCCTGCTTAGCCATGCCGCCCCTCTCTGAGTACCGTGGCCTGACTCATCGACCCCGCATACTCGAAGTAGTTGTCGCGTGTTTCTATCAGCCCGACCTTCTCCAGTTGCCCGGCGGGAAGACTGTTCACTAACAGATCCCAGATCAGCAACACCAGATTTTCTCCGGTTGTGGTGCGATCGGCAAACTCAGGATCTTGATTGAGATCATGATGGTCGAATCGCGTGATTATTTGTTGTCCCACAGTCCGATCCAGCCGATCAAGGTCCAGCCCTCCACCGGTCGTGGTCGGAACCGTGCTCTTCACGGTCACCAACACGACATAGTTATGGCCGTGCCCATTGGGATTATTACATTTCCCGAATGCAGCCAGGTTTTCTTGGGGAGACAGATGATCCGTGTGCAGCCGATGCGCCGCGCAGAATCGATATCGCCTCGTAACGCTCACCTCTGCCATCGTAGACTCCGCTCACATCCATCGCAAATAGAGAAGCCAGGACCGGCCGTAGTATTCGGACAGCCCTGGCTTCACTCGTAATATATTTCACTGACCGGCTCGCACGACTCCAGCACAAATTCGTTAGGCGGTGAAGGAGCTGCCACAGCCGCACGTGGTCTTCGCTTGTGGGTTCTTGATCGAGAACCCGGACCCTTGGAGACTGTCCACGTAATCGACTTCGGCTCCCTGAAGGAGCGGAGCGCTCTG
>JAYTTD010000082.1:0-23698 GCA_043745235.1 Nitrospira sp.
AAGACAGTGCTCCGAGAGCAATCCTGAAATCACGATGAGGCTGAGCATCATCGCCAGGAGTAAGTAAAACAGATTGTTGCCGGTGTTGATGGCAGCGAGCCCGATCCCGAATGTAAAGAGAAGAAACCTGATTCCTTCAGACGTGAGACGAATCGACCGCCGCCGGGACATGCCCCGGACGAAGGAGAAAACTGGGAAGGCGCGGAGGTTGAAGAATGTGTGCTTCACGCGTGTCGCTCATCCAGTTACCCGAAATGTCCATCCATGACTGGCTAGACAGGAACGGGAATGGTCTCGACAATGTCGAGCACCATACGCTCGGCCTGTTCGAAGCTCTGCGTCCGCATGCCATGGGTCCGGTTCAGCATGACGCGGTGGGACAGCACAATCGGAGCCAGTTCCTTGACATCGTCGGGAAGGCAATAGTCGCGTCCGCGGACAACCGCTAATGCCTTGGCCGCTTTGCTCAGCCCCAGGGCTCCGCGTGTGCTGACTCCCAGGGATAAGAGCTCGCTCTGACGGGTCGCCTGCACGATCGCGAGCAGATAGTCTGTCAAGCTCTCTTCCATGTGGACCTGATCCACGCGAGTCTGCAATGCCAATACTTCGTGGGCTGACAGCACCGCTTCCAGCGTTTCAGCGGGATGCAACGAATGCGGACGGTCGAGCACTTTCCGTTCTTCTTCAAGCGCGGGATATCCAATACAGAGGCGCATCAGAAACCTGTCTAGTTGGGACTCAGGAAGGGGGAACGTCCCGTGATATTCGGCAGGATTCTGCGTGGCGATGACCATAAAGGGCTGTTCAAGCGGATGCGTCTGATTATCGACGGAAATCTGTGCTTCACTCATCGCTTCCAAGAGACTGCTCTGGGTCTTCGGCGTGGTGCGATTGATTTCGTCGGCCAGCACGACATTGGCGAAGATCGGACCCGGTATAAACTCAAACCCCTGTTTTTGCCGGTTAAACATGGACACGCCGACGATGTCGGACGGCAAGAGATCGCTGGTGAATTGAATGCGCTTGAACGAACAGTCCAGCGATTTGGCCAAACAGTGCGCCAGCGTGGTCTTGCCGACGCCGGGAACATCTTCGAGGAGAAGATGGCCACGGGCCAGAAGGCAGACCACTGCCATTTCAATCACGTGGGTCTTCCCCTTGATGACCCGCGCAATATTGTCCTGGATTGCCCGGATGGTGTGAGTTGAACTCATGTTGGGATTAGTGGTCCTGGTAGCTCAGGAATGGATGGTGATCTGACACGATCGAAGTCTAACAAAGGGTCTGGAGATGGTCAATTTTCACATGAGTTCTTGCATCGACCGGTCTGGAGATGGCCACTGGCAGTGTTTTATACCGGTGAGGCTGATCGCGTTCAGCTTTATTCAGGCACGAGGATCAGCATCCAGGGAGGGGTTTCTTCCACCATCTTAGAGAACCGTCTGGCAGTACTGCTGGCGGGAATTCCTGGAAAGACAGCTCCACGGCGAATCTGAACGGAACGGAAACGATAGGAGGGATCCTGCGTCGGGTGAAGGGGAAGGATTCGTGGAATTTGTCTACGTAACGAGCCGCAGTCTGACAGGTTCAAGGTCTCGCCGGGCGCAAGGCGCGAGAACCGCTCAAGGATCTCGCCGAAAATCGTCGGGAGATTGTCCGGTGTGAATGGCTGATTGTCCGGTCGATAGCGGGCATCGTCGAGAAGTTGTGCCAGAACTTCCCAGAAGACCTGGGTATCGACGGCTCCGAGGACACAGAGAAGGCCTCGGCGTGCCAACAGGTCAAGCAGGGCGAGGGGGCCTCGAATCTCGAACTTCCATGGAGGAAAGAGAAGTGCACGGTCTCCATGCTGGACCTCCAGGGCCGGTTCGCCGGAAAAGTTGGTCTGACGGAACGCACCCTTGGTTCGGTGGAGCTCTTGAGTGATGATCTGATCGGACAATCGGGTCGGTTCATAGGCAAATGTGGGCGTCGCGGGAGCCCAGCAGGTCACGATTGTATAGCGGGGTGCGAGCTTCCCTGTCTGGTCCAGATTGCCCAGGTCGAACATGTCCTGATTTCCGTAGAATTGAAACGAGAGCCCCGTTCGAGATCGCAGGCCGTTGAGTCGCTCCCGTTCCGGATGAAGTGGACCACCCAGCTTTGATCCTGGCTGAAGCCGATCGAGACCATGAAGAATCAACTCGCGCTGTCGCTGTTGAAGAGGGGCTACATAGAGATCAACAAGCTCCGTCGCAAACGAGAGATCGCCGGCTCCCAGATCGAGCAGGGAGGCCACGTCTGCATCAAGCAGCAGGTCAAAGGGATTGGGGTGAGAGTGGGCGAGCGTCTCAATCTCTTCGCTCCGCAGGGAGGTCACCGGCCACTGGGACATCGGGCCCTCAACGACGCCGAACCACACACAGAGGGCTCGCACGGCTTTTGTCGGGGAGAGCCCTGTGAGCTCTTTGAGCCGGGGCCCGGGGAGGTCCTGAATTCGTGCGGCTTCTGAATTTCCCAGCGCCAGGCTGATCGCATCTCGGATGATGACGGGAAGCTCGACGCGGTGGGCTTCTACGATCAACCGCTTCAACGTCGCGGTAAGCTGCTTTGCCTCAACAAGTTTGCGTGAGGCCTCCCACTCCTTGTCGCGTTCCTGCAAGAGCTGGGTGACCTGTGAACGAAAGTCTGCAAGGACCTGTGCGGTAGAATTCATGAGTCGGTTGGCGCGGGTCGTGTGATAGTAGATCTCTCAATGTCAGTTGGTGAATCTGTGGCAGCATAACGACCTGGCCCATGAGCGTCAAGGTTGCCGTCTTGCCCATCCTGAGAGACCTGTGTTAGGTAGAGCCTATGTGTAAGACACCAGTGCTGTTTACCACACGACCAATCCTCGTCATATACAAGGTGCTGTTAGTCGTCGGAGCATTGCTGTTCACCATGGCCTGCACGAGTGGAGGAGGGGCCAAATCTTCTACCTCCTCACTGGACGGGCATCATGCGCTGTTCAAAGAATGGCAGGTCATTGATACGGCAACGGGGCGGCCGGTCGCTCTTGACCAGTTGACGGCATTGTTGCTCCAGCAGGACATCATTTATCTAGGCGAGGAACATCTTAATCGGTTTCATATCGATGCGGCGATGACGGTGCTGCGGAAACTGAAGGCGGAGGGGCGTACGCCGGCCTTGGCCATGGAAATGTTCGGCTGGGATGGGCAGGCGGCATTGGATCAGTATACTGTTGGCTCAGACATGACCCGCCATGAATTTCTTGAGGCCGTCCGGTGGCAACAGAACTGGGGTGGTTTGTTCGAGGATTATGAACCACTGGTTCAGTTGGCAAAAGAACAACATTGGTCTGTGGATGCCATGAATCCCCCGAAGCCACTGGTAAGGATCGTCGCCAAGAACGGTTTAGCTCAGGCGGAGTCTGACCCCATGATGGCACAATGGGGCATGAAGGGTGAAGCCATTGTCGATGATCCGATCTATCGGGCGCGTATTCTTGAGCAGCTTCAGGCCTGTCATGGCGGGGGAGCTGACAGCCTCTATCAGACGATGTTCGAAGCCTCCATGTTTCGAGATGAAGGGATGGCCAAGACGTTGGTCCATCGCCTCAACCAGATCCGTTCGGAAAGCAATGCGGCAGCTGGACCGCTGGTGAGCTATACAGGGGGCGGGCATATTCAGTACAACCTTCCGGTTCTCAAGCGAGTGGCTCGCCGCCTGACCGATCAGGTTCGCCAGGTCAGCATCTATATGACGTCTTTCGAGGTGGGGCGCATTGAGGAATTACAAGACATGATCCGCGAAAAGGTTGCGGACTACCTGTGGCTGACACCGGTCAGTGCAAAGGGGCCGCCTCGCCGATGCTGAGAACGCCCTGAGGGCAACAGAACGCTTCTCTGGTGATCGCTGAAGGCCTCACCCCTTAGGAATAACGAATGTCTGAACGAGGAATCTAATGCCAGATAAGCCGGTGATTGCGCAACGGACACCCTGCATTCTCGAAGTGGGTCCAGGCACTGTCTATTGGTGTCAATGTGGACGATCAAAAACGCAGCCATTTTGCGATGGATCCCATACAGGGACGGAATTTTCGCCGATGAAGATCCACTTTGAAGAGAAAAAACGGGTGGCATTCTGTGGCTGTAAGCAGACGAAAAAGCCTCCTCTCTGTGATGGAGCTCACACGAAAATCTGATCATGTGGTGCTGGCAGCGAATCCGTAAGCGAGTGCGGGCGACTCGGTGGCTCTGCTGGGTATGTCTCCATGATCCACTCAAACTGGCGTCATGCACTCAAATCGTATGTGCGGCTTGGTGTCGATGGAAGAGATCAGAAGTGATGCACCGCCAGTTGAAAACCGATGAACCCTTGACAGTGTGGGCGGTCTGTTTCAGACTATGCCACAACATCGGGTGGAGTAGTTAGCGATTGGGAACTCAGCGCATGCGAAACAAGATCCCCTGTTCTGCTGAACGATTAAGCCTCCTGGATCCTCCGATGATCCAGGCGGTGGTTGATCGCAATGCTTTTCACATCGGCAATCAATACCTCTCTGAAAATCGTGTTCGGATCGTCGAGGCTGATGATGCCCAGATTTCGTCCGCCGTCATCGGAAATTCTGGCCTCTATGAACAGACGATCCGTCTCAAGGAGGGGCATCTCATCTCAAAGTGCAGCTGCGCGCTGCCGGAAGAGCCGATGTGTCGTCATTGCATTGCGGTCCTGTTGGAGTACCATCGCTGGGCACAGCCGAGGAATGGCCAGCAGAAAAAAGCGAAACCATCCGCAGCCTCACAGCCGGCACAGGCTCCTCCGAGTGGCGCCAGCGCGCCAGCGCCAACTCCCGCTTCGACGACCGAACTGAAGCTGGGCGAGGTGATGGCATTCGTCGAATGGCTGCAACCTGCGATTAAGGCGTTGGAGCACAGACAACCGTTGCCTGATTCGCCAAAGCTCGGTGGGGATCTCGCTCCCTGGATTCAGACCATTCGTAATCTGGAGGAGCGCCGCCGCGAGAGCGAAGAAATACGGATCAACCTGGAATCCGACATGCGGGACCGAGAAGCCTATGTCGGCCGATTGACGCAACAGGTGCAAACTTCGATGGAGGAAATCAAGACCGCCCAAGCCAATTCTCAGCAACTGCAGCAGGAACTGACTGCTTGCAAAGAGATACTCGCGAAGGTTTCCGAGGTGGCCTCCGAGGTTGGGAGCTATGACAGTCAACTCAAGTCTATCGCAGGCGAGATGATGTCAAAGGGATCACAACTCGACAAACTCGCTCATTCTTTCAAAGAAGTCTCGACCGCATTGAAAGCGCTCGCCAAGACATCTGCCATCTCTTAGCCTACTCCCGCTCAGTTTTTCCTCTCAGGCTCCATTTTTAATTCAAAAACCATTGCGCTTTCTTTGGCAACTTCAGTTTGATGCCGCCCTCGCTTTTCCAATTGATCCTAAAAATTGGCCCATGAAATGGGTCTGTACAGGAGCAGTCGCGGTGGCGGGTACGGTTCTGCTGGCTGGGGTGTCCTAGGTTCTGGCGAATGAGCCGAAGGGCGAGGGTCCCCTGATTATAGTGGGCTACCTCAAACTGACCCTGTAGTCCGCGCTTGAAATTCAGAATGTCCCCGTTTTTCTTCCTTGGCCGGATCACTGAGTATGAACGGACACCCATCGGCCACCTTGTCTTAAGTCTATCGGTTACGCCCTCAAGTTCAGCATCGAGAAGATACAGACTGCGGTGGATGCTGTGAAGATCCCGCTGCCTCAACTGTGACTTAGCAACTCAAGTCCGGCCCGCCACGCGCCGCTAAATGATTTCTGACACCCTTTTGTTTTCCGACTCCTGTTTCATCTGCTACGAATGGTTTATATAGGACTCATGCAGTTTCTCGGCCCTCGGCGGATATACGTCGTACCAATTCCTTGCGTAGACCTTTTCTCGCTCTTTGTATAGCTTGCGGAAACCTATCGGAATATCCCGCCCCGGTATACCTCGGCGGGTACTAACTACGATGGAGGTAAGGGGCGGCAGCTTGTTGTCGATGCAATAGTACGCAATATGGCCAAGAATCTTATCCAGAACGCCCGCTGCGTTTCGACCGTACATAAGCATCGCAAGTTTTTTGTAGGTGAGAGTTTGGCGGTTCATTGCTGCGCTCACGAGAATTTGCCACGCTTGTACCGCGCGCGCAGGATGCTTAGAGGACGGATTGAAGGCTTTCATGGTTCAGGTTCTCCTTGCTACTAATTAACAAACTCTCAATTCAGCGGCTTTTCGTCGGCGCGGATGGTAGCCTTGCCTGCTTATATTCTTCGGCAGTGGCTTCCCGGTATCCCTTCGTCGTCAGGCAGCGGTGGATGTCTTGGCGGGCCATGATGGCGTGCCCCGGTCCCATATTGGCATAGCCCCCATACATCGTAATGACTTTTTGCTCGCAGTCGAACTGATCAGACTGAAATTCCTGCGGCGTTGCCCCATCCTTCATGTAGAGCGTTTGTCCGCAGCTGGACAGGGTGAGACTCAGCAGAAGGACAAGGAAGAACTTGACTCCCATGTGCAGAGTTCCTTAACGAGTTAGGACAATTATTTTCTGTTCACCATCTCGCACCGTGACAGGTTGCCAACCGAGTTCGTCCCTTGCCCCCATCACCTTCTGCTCACATCACAGCGAATCCTCAATACGTGTCCGCATTCATCGGACCACGCACACACCAGGCAAGGCCTTGGCCGTTGCTCTTACTGTTGCCATTCACACGGCCACCGTTGACATCCACAATCCACGCATCACCAGAATTTATGCCGCTCGTTGTCGCCGACCACCAGTTGTTGGCCGAGAGGATACCGGTAGAGTTAAAGACACTGTTGATATACGGAACTGGCGACGACAGATCCTCCACGCTTTTTAACTCCACCACTGAGGGCAGCCGCCAGCCTACTGTGCCTCCGACAATCTTATTGACACAGTTAAAGGTCGATGGCCCCCATGCGCGGGCGGTGAGATCCAGCGTCTGTTCCCACACCAACCCCGTCTCGCGGTCCAAGACTGCTTCGTTGTTGAAATCGGACAACACGACGAACCGCTTGGCGGCAGGGATCTTGTTGCTCCAGGATTTCAGGTGGGGCTGCGTTGACTGGTCAATCGTGGTCGAGTTCTCTGCGCCCACAGATCCGACGACGATCAGGGTGGCTCCCATTAAGAGGGTGCCGAGGACATAGGTGAGGTGGCGTTTCTTGCTGCTCATAATTTTCTCCTGGTTGGTGATGTGACGGTAGACAAGTATGGAACAGGGAAGCGACAGTAGGGACCAATCGAGAAGGGCATAGGGGCCTCGCAGGGAAGGGTATTGTAGGAGGGATACGAAGAAAGGCGCAAGGCCCGTTCAGCGGGGAATGAAGGCAGGGCGCCTTGGAGCTGGAAATTTAAGAACCAGTGAGGAGCATGTCTTGGTCAATAGAAGAACTATCCGCTCGTCCACCATCACTCGATGGACGGTTGTGAGACACGAGCGGCCTGAGTGATCCCCTCAGCCGGATGGGCTGTCCCATTGCCGGTGAGCCTGGCACGAGGGGACACGTTCATGGTCTGACCGAGCAATCGAGGTCGCCCCGCGCGGAGCGCGTTCGTTCGTTTTGGGAAGGGACACTGACGCAAGGATTCCAGCTCTGCCAGGGAAGTCCGTAGGGACTGCGCGACCAGCCATGCGAGCGTTAAACTAGGACTCCAATAGACTGCATCACGGAGACGATCGACGAGATCGCCAGGGAGGCTGACAGTCAGCCGGACAGGTTGGGGTTGCTGTCGTCCGGCCTCGCTCAGTCTGGAAGACTGGCTAGCGGCCACGCGGCGCTCGTTGTTGATCGAGTGATTCGGAATGGTCTGATCGTTCAGCGACATTGTATCCCTCTCAAGGTTGCTCTGAAATGAAGTGGGCCACCTGACTAGTGCTCTGATCTCATGCTTTAATTGGTTCCGGTCAGATTGGAGGGCCGCGCCGCTGCTGAATGGCAGGACGCGGCCCCGATGGCGGAAGCGTGTGGCGGTGGGAGGGCTCCGGATGGGCACAATCCAGAGGTAGTCCCACCTGCGTGACAGGCAATCGCCTGTTGAGTGGGGACCCACCGGCGTTTCGCTTCGCCAAGAATCTTCCCGCTTATGATCATTGGCTTTATACCTCTTGCATCAAGTAATGAAAGTGCTACAGCTGTACAGCAACCCCTGTACCAGAGTTTTCCCAATGGAAATATTCCGAGGCCTACGCTGTAAGTCGTTGAGTGAATGTAGTTTGGTGAATGAGCGGGAAGGATGTGGCGATAGAACAGAGGCGTATCTTATTCAGTACGCTCTTTCTCCTAAGAGATACAGGCACAGGGGCAATGCGATAGGTGGATACTACGGAGCACCAAACGATGGAGCAGGATCTATTGGTGCAAGTTTTTCATCGCAGCGGCACAGAGGAGGATAAGGAAGCCGATCCAGAGCGCGGCTCGTTGGAAGGGAATTGCTTCGTAGGAATCTTCTTCGCCTTCTGCGTCATCGGACTTGAAGAGCACGGTGTAGAGGAAGAGTGTGAGAAGGCAGAGGACGAGAAATAACTTGATAAAGAAGACGGTCATGTATGTCGCATGATGTTGGATGCCGCTTCCGGTTTGCGCGGTGATGAGCTGATTGACATAGTGAAGATTGATGCCACCGGTAAACAGCAGGACGACGAGCAGAATGCCCGCGACTTTCTTGTAATGCTGGTAGAACGCATCCGTGATCGGCTTGATCTGTTCCTTCGCGACCGCCTTCTTCAGCCCAGGGGTCACGGCGATGACGAGGAACGCGAGTCCGCCGATCCAGATGACCGCCGACAACAAGTGAAGCCAATGATTGATGATCGGGATCAGCATATTAAGGTCGGTGACGAAGCTTTGACGCGCGTCCATGGCTAGACCCGTGAGAGGTGAACATGAAACGTGACCGGTAAGGGATCAAGCGAGAATCCGAGGCTTCGAACGTCTCGCGCTAGAACTTGAAGACTGGTGCGTCGTTGCCGAATCGTTTCTTGCGGAGTTCTTCCATCAACTCAATGGTAATCAGAGGGATACCATTCTCGTGTGCATGCTTTTCAACCCCCTTTTTCACCATGGCGCGCAAGAAATAGGGAATCCGATTGAGTCGTGTTTCTGAGTCCTCATCCCACGCGACGTGACCTTCTTCCGGCGTATTAAATGCGACTTTGATCTTCTCGCCACCCTTCGGGGTGTAGAGACACCATTGATCTTCGTCCAGCCAATCGCCGTGGTCGACGTAGGGGCGTGCGCGGCAGCCGCCGCAGATGTCCGTGTATTCGCAATCACCGCATTTGCCCTTGAGTTGCGGATAACGGAAGGAATTGAAGACGTCGGACTTTTCCCATAGATCGACGAAACTTGTCTCACGGATATTCCCAGCAGACAGCGGCATGTAGGGGCACGGGGTCAGCTCGCCATTAGGAGTCACACGCGCATAGTTGGTGCCGGCGAGACATCCGCCTCCCATATAACCCGTCGCTTTGGTAATAGGAGAGTTCGGATCTTTCTCGTACGCGAGCCGTTTGAAATGCGGCGCACAGCGGGCCCGGACGAGCATGCCCTTATAATTATCCTGACAATTGACCAGATAACCGAGCACCTCTTCGTACTGGGCCGGGGTGATATCGGTCAGTTCTTCCCCGCGGCCGGTGCAGACCATGAAAAAGACATTCAGCACCTTAGCGCCAAGCTGGTGCGCCCAATCGATCACCTCAGGCAGTTCCTGATAATTCATGGGTTGCGCGCTGAAGTGTACTTGGAAGGCCAACCCGTTCCGCTTGCAGGCCTCGATACCGGCGAGCGCGGCTTCCCACGCACCGGGCACGCCACGGAAGCGATTGTGCTTCTGGGGATCGAGCGAATCAATACTGATGCCCATGCCCATCACACCGATTTCGACCAGGTCCTTTGCCATCCGGTCATCGATCAACATGCCGTTGGTTCCAAACACCACCATGAAGCCGAGCTTCACGGCGTGGCGCGCGATGTCAAGGATGTCGGGACGGACAAGCGGTTCGCCGCCGGTGATCACGAGGAGACAGCCCTTGTTGACCACAGCAATCTGATCGATGAGTGTGTAGCATTCTTCGGTCGAGAGTTCGTCGTCTCCGCCGGCGGACTTCGTCGTCGCGTCGAGATAGCAATGGTCGCACTTGAGATTGCAGCGTTTCGTGAGGTTCAGTGCGATGAGATAGGGCTTGAAGTCATCGACCGTTCGGCCGTCGTGCGGCGCAGGAGCCGTGGATGACGGAGCAAAGAACTGAGTCACTTGCTGCTGGATGGAGCCGAGCGTTCCTGCCAGCGCCGGGAAATTGAGGACCGGCAGCGACCGTCCCATCAGAGGCTGGCCCTAGGCTTTGATGAGCCAGTTAAGTTCGAGATCATGTCTTTCAGGTTACCGGTCTTCATGGCGTCCGCCATGTAGTCCTTGGCTTGTTCGATGCCCTCGTGGGCTACTTCGGCCGTGATGACCATGACGCCGATTTTATCGGCATGTTTTTCGATGAGCGCACGCGTACAATCGCGCATGAACCCTTCAGGCGCCCGTTCAAGCCGTGATTGCGCCTCCGGTGTCCAACTATACGGAGAAGCAGGAGCAGGCTCTGCCGCGTGGCCATTCCCGTTTCCATGACCGTTCTCGAGGGGGGCAATCACACCCACGGTGCTGTTCGTCGCAGCAGCTACGGTAGCCTGTGCTTCAGTCGAGGCACCGGTTCCCTTATTGGCAAAGATGGGGGTGTAGTCTTCTGAAGCTGCCTCCTGAATCATCGGTGCGGCATACTCCAGCGTGATTGTAGTCATGCCAAGCTTGCGGGCGGTCTTCTCGATTTTGGCCTTGGCGCGCCGACGTTGGAAGCCGGCTGGAACTGCACGGATTCCCTCTTTAGCATCCCTCGTCCATTGCATAGGGACGTCATCGTAGGCCAGATCGGTTTCGAGAACCCCTTCGGCATGCGCCGCGGCTTCAAAAAGCTGCTTGTCGACCAGTTTGAAGCGATCGCCTCCAGCGGCGCAGACCGGGCACTTCACGGGCGTCTCGCCCTTCCCAATGTAGCCGCAGCCGTCGCAGACGAAGTAATTCTGAGTCATCCGGTCCAGATAGGCTTGAGTATTGGCACTCACTTTCGGTTTTTCTTCCACGACCTCGGTCATCATGCCACTGAGCGTCGAGCCCATGAGATCCTGTACCACGGACTTGTCAGCCTGCATCTTGTTGCGGTCGATGCCCGCAGCATCCAAGCTACCACCCAGTGCATGCATGGCGTCCATCGCGCCCTTGGGCAGGATGTGTCCTATGGCCGTATCGACCACCGTGTTGCTGATGATGGTGTGGCCTTTTTCGATGGCATAGCGGTGGATGGCGGTTTTAGCCACGCCTCTGGCAAATATCGGGATCTTTTCCATCCGGCGGAGGGCTTCTTCAGTCCAGGCGATGGTGTATTCCGCCAGCGTATCGATCGGTGGGACGTATTTCCGGTTCGACACCAGAATATTGCAGGGCGCGGACCGCAAGAGATTTTCCGTGTTGCTGCCGATGTCCATATCCTCGTCGCTGTGCACACCGATCCGTCCGACGATCAGTAATGCCGGGATATCCTTGCGCACATATTGAATGATCTTTTCGAAGGCCTTGCCGTCCAGCAGGGTGGTCTTGACGTCGGTCTGCTCGGCCTGCGCGATCTCGCGGCAGATATCGAGGTGCGACTGGTAAATCTTCGCGAGGCCGCTGTCGATGATCTCTTCGTGGAGCTTTTCCTGCTCCTTGAAACGGAATACTTTACCGGCTTCCTCGTTGAGGACACCTGAAATGCTATGAAAGGCGGCATAGTGGAAATAGGGATCGAAGGCTGAGATGGCTTCGACCGGCATGTTGAAAGCCTTGCCCAGTGCCAGGCCGGTCATGAGTCCACCGAAAGAATAGGGGCTGCCGTCCACCGCCACCACGATTCTCCCGCCGGTCATGGGTTGGGTTTGCTTGATGATCAGCATGTCAGAATTCCGCACACGACGAAGCACACGCTCGGTATTGCTGCCAATCACGCTGTCTTTCACCGCGCCGACACCCAAGGCGCCCATGATCACCAGGTCGTAGGCATTGGTATTGATGTCTTCGGCTAGCACTTTCCAATTCCGTCCTTCGAGCGAACGCCGCTCGATCGGCAAGTTGTTTTCCGCGCATTTCTTATCGACATAGTCGAGGTAGGAGTCGGTGATGATCTGAAGACCGCGGGTAATCAGCGAATCGTGGATTTGGCGCTGACGATCAAGTTCTTTTTCATCGTGGTATTCTTCGGGCAAGCCTGCTTCCATCTGTTTGAAGCGTTTGTCATGCATTTTGGCTGCATAGACGTGGCTACCCACGATCTTCGAGCCAAAGGCTTTGGCGAAGTGCACACCGACATCGACGGCTGTATTGGAATGGTCGGAATTATCGACCGGGACATAGATCGTCTTATACATCGAGAGATCTCCTCAGGATGCCCTCCAGGCCAGGGCGAACGAGAGTAATTATCAAAATTTCCAAACGGTTGACGTGTTTATCCATCTCTCAAAGAGCGCTCATGCTAGCACCGGGCTGAATTCGAATGCAAGGCGTCGGTAGGAGCTGGTGGGAGACGAAGCTAAGATGCCGGGGTGATGACGGACTTTTCGTTCGAATCCTTTGCGGAGCGACGCGATGGTCGGGAGCGGAGGATCTCCTCCAAGGAAAGAAGGGCATCGCGTCCAGAGTTCCCTTCGATCCCTCGGATCAAGCTCTTGTCGGCATAGGGGCCTGACTCTTTTGGGGTTTGAGACAGGGACCCCGTCCACTTCCGTGGGTCCCGGCTTCCTGCTTTCCGTTCCCAGGCCCGTAGGCAAGCCTTGGCGATGAACGAGTTCAGTGGCGCCGGGTTATAGAGGAGCTTTCTGATACTCGTCGGAGTCAGCATCAGAGGGTTATAGCCGGCCGAAAGGTACCCCTCCTCTAACAGCCGTTGTTCCAGATCAGTGTTCGGCTGAATCCCTAAAAAGAACATGAGAGGGAAGACGCGCTCTTCACCCAGGATCGAGGCGACCATCTTGTAGGACTCCACGCTTTGGAGCAGCGACTCCTCAGTTTCTTTTGGACTGTTCAAAGAATAGTTGAGGATAACTTTCCCCTTGAACCCCGCTTCTGCCAGATAGCGACAACCATCGTACAGCCGCTCAAGCTTGAATCCCATGTGGAGGTCGTTCAGCACCACTTGGGAGCCCGACGTAATGGCGACCTCGAGATCGCCGACGCCGGACCGGACCATGAGTTTTGCCAACTCCGGGGTGATAAGCGATGTCCGAATATAGCCAGACCATTCGATCTCCAGCTTCTCGGCAAGAATCCGTTCAAGAATCTCGATGCATTGGGGATAGGCTTCTTTCCCGGTAATGAATTGGGCATCCGTGAACCAGAACCGCCTGGCGCCCCATTGATGGTAGTGCTGCGAGATATCCTTGACGACCATGGAAGGTGGTCGATAGCGGACCCGCTTCCCTTCGATGTACGGATAGAGGCAGAACGCGCAGTCGTAGGGACACCCTCGCTTCGACTGGACCCCGATGGATTCACCCAGATATTCCCGATACTGCGGGAAAATCGAGGTTAGGTAGGGCAAGTCGACGGTGAGGGCATCGAGCAGTGCGGGCGAGCCCTGCTGGCCCTTTCGAATAGCCTTTCCCTCCCGGAGGATGTAACGCTCGTTCTCCAACGACTGGCCTTCAATGACCTTGAGAATAGCGTCTTCACCTTCCCCAAGAATCCCGATGGTACCTTCCGGAAGTTTCAGGATGAGCTGATCGGCAAATGCGGTAAAGGCTCCGCCACCGATCATGATCTGCGTCTTCGGGAACTCCTTCGCGATCAACCAGGGGTAGGAGAGCGCCGCCCGGATATGGCTGTAGTAGCGGTAAAGCTGTTGCAGCCCCGCAAACGAGGCAACGACCCGTTTGAGTGGATTGCTCGCAAAGTAGAAGTTAAACGCATGTTCCAGCGAGGAGTCCCCCTCATGCGGGGAAAAAATCTGAATGTCGCGCCAGGAGAAACAGACGAGGTCCGGCTTGAACTCGGTTGCGGCATCGCGGACCGCCCGGATCCGTTGGGCGTCGGGAAAGAGGGATAGATCCAGGATACGTTGCCGCACATCCGGCTTGCGCCGATGAATAAAATCGGCGAGATAGGTTACACCAATAGGGTAGACCTTCTTGCAGGGGAGGAAAATATAGAGAATAGAATTCATCATTGGCTCGGGGCTAGGGGCAAGCGGCTAGAGGGAAGAGACGAAATATCTGGCCCATTGCCTCTAGCCTCGTGCCTCTCGCCTACTTCGTTGCTACATGGATCGCGACGATCCCGCCGGACAGGTTGCGATACATGACCTGACGAAAGCCTGCGTCGAGTAGCATCTGTTTCAATCGTTCCTGATCCGGGAAGTTCCGAATGGAGGCAGGAAGATATTCATAGACGCCCGTCGTGTCATGCGCCACTTTCGTGCCAATCCAGGGAAGAAGCCGGAACGAATACCAATCGTACAGTGCCCGCAGCCACCCGAAGATTGGTCGGGAAAACTCCAGGCACACAAACCGCCCACCCGGTTGCAAAATACGGTGAATGTCTGAGAGCGCTTGCCGGAGATCCCCGACGTTCCTCATGCAAAACCCCGTGGTCACGGCATGGAATGTCCCATCGGGAAATCCTAGATGCTCGGCATTGGCTTCAAGACAGGTGATCCTCTGTCCCAGGCCCCGCCCAGTGACTTTCTTCAGCCCCTCAACGAGCATGGCGTGGTTCAGGTCAGAGGCAATGACACGACCGTTGACCCCCATGCGCGGTTCGATCAAGAGCGCGAGATCGGCTGTGCCAGAGCCGACATCGAGTGCCCGGCCTCCTGTGATGACGGGCACATATGAGGCCGTAATGGTCTTCCACCGGTAGTGTAGTCCGAAACTCAGGAGCGTGTTGTTCAGGTCGTAGACGCCGGCAATCGCGGTGAACATCCGCTGAACGGCTTGTTCACGGGCTTGGCCCGACCAAGTCGATACGGCTTGGGCTGGAGGCGTGGCTGATGAAGCCGAGTGTTCTTCAAGCTGGAGCATGTGGCGATGGTTGCACTCGCTGCGATGTGTTGTCAAGCGCGGAGGCGCCGGCTTGAGGCCCTCTGACAGGAAAGATTCCTGACAGAATCAGACGAGGGGAATCCTTGTTTCCATTAGGATAAACGGTTATACGTGCTCCCAGACTATGGCACGCCAATTCTTTCGCTCCTCCATACAAGAACTGGAAGCGTTGTTTAAGGAGAAAAACAACAACGCAGATACTCTCCTTGCATTGCAGGAGGAGCTGAGCCATCGGATAACTGAGCGCGCAGCAAGATTGCGCAATCAGGTCGAGAAGAAGCTTGTGGTATTGAAGCCCGGAGCATCTTCGCGAGAGCAGGTTTCCCCAGAACCACCGCCACTTCAATCATTCCAACATCAATCAGTTTCTCGCCCGCACGAAGAACAACAGCTACCCCATTCTCACTCGCTTCACTCTAAGACTCCTGTTGTAGGCGTGCCCTCTGGGGCTGAGGGAAAATCCCCGCCGTTACCACCAATTACTAACCGACCGGACAATGTTCTTTTGGCATGGACGACGATGGAAGTCCTCTCGCCACCTACCTACGTCCGGTCAGAGGACTTAGCTGGCGGCGATAAGAGAAGAGTTGTCGCTCTAAGCGAGCAGACTCTTCCGTGGGAACGCGGTGAGAAGTCACGGCCAAATCAACGTCTTTACTATCAGGTCGTTCTCGGCTCAGTAAAGATGGAATCAGCGATAGGGCGTCTCATCGAACGATACGGTGACAGTCGCGAGGAAAGACCGGAGGTACGTGGGAAGGCTATTCTCGCTATCGTTGTGGTTGATCGCCAAGGCCAGCTCGTTGAGTCGCCAGCAGTTGGGATATCCAGCTTCGGCTGGGGCGTGATGTGTGCGCTAAACGGTGAGTTGGCAGACCTTGCGCGATGGCCAGACGTTGAATCACAGTTGGTTATACGAACCGAGAAGCGGCTTCTCGGAATTGCACCAGGAGATGAAGACGGAGAGGAACGTCGAGTGCAACCGCTTACACGAGCGGCGTTGCTTGCAGCATACGAGGCGCTGGTCCATGAACTGGGTTTGCCCAGGGAATGGGTCGAACCACCAGAATTCGCAATCCGTTCATTTGTCTATTTCAAAGATCCTAATCCACCGGAACCACTCTTACTGAATAGCTTCTTCCTCGCAGACCTCGCGCTTGCCCGTAGACTGTTCGCGGAGGGCAAGTCCCCACAGAATTTACGACGCTACCTCGGCATTGAGCGCCCACAGAGTAGCCGGGATTTGCTACACGATACTGCTGCATTGGCGGAAGCTGTTAGCCCCGGCTTCACTCCCCCCTCACGCTGGCCTGGCATAGGCCGTTCCCCGCTGGTATTACTTCAGCAAGCGGCCGTCAACCTGACATTCCGAGAAACGAAGGTTGGTGGGTTGCTCGGTATCAATGGGCCTCCTGGCACTGGAAAGACGACGTTGCTTCGAGATCTGGTTGCCGGAGTGGTTACGGAAAGAGCTGAAGCGATGGCTAAATTCAACGATCCAGAGACTGCGTTCGAGCATTCCGGGGAAAAGCTCAAGGCTGGTGAGAGCTGGATTCACCTCTATCGGTTGAATCCAACGGTGCGTGGGTTCGAGATGGTGGTGGCATCGTCAAACAACAAAGCCGTCGAGAACGTGAGTGCAGAACTTCCGAACCTTAGCGCCATTGCAGAGGACGCCCAGGAGCTGCGCTACTTCAAGACGCTGTCTGACGCAATGCATCAATCCGAGACCTGGGGAGCCATTGCCGCCGTGCTCGGCAATATGCAGAATCGCAGCCGATTCAAGCAAGCCTTTTGGTGGGACGACGACAACGGACTTAGCAGCTACCTGCGGGCTGCAACGGGTTTGGCTAAAGACATTGAGATAATCGATCCAGAAACGGGGCATGTCGATCATCGAACACCACGTATTGTCGAAGCGGAACAACCGCCATCTAGCCGCGAGGAAGCCCTCGAACGGTGGAGAGGCACACGTAAGCGATTCCTGAAAGCGTTGGACGAAAGCCGCCGCCAACAAGCATGGTTGGAGACCCTTTACGCCGAGTTAAAACGATTGCCTGTGCTGGCTCAGGGCGAAGCAAGCACTAAAGCGCAGCGTGATGCCGCAATAGAAAACGTCCAACAGCTCCAAGGTGCGGAGGCTTCGAAGCAACAGGCAGAGGCTGAAACGGCGCATCAGCTTCAACATGCCGACCAAGAGCTTCGCGCGCATGGCTTGGCAAAGCCAGGATTCTTGGCGCGATTGTTCAGAATGCGCATCGCACGCGAATGGTCAGACAAGTTGACAGCTCTCCGTGCCAATCATCGCGGAGTAGAGATGCAACACACTAAAACAACTGCGGAACGCCGGCGCATCAAAGATGAACTCCAACAGGCGTTGCTCGAACGGCAGAATGCCGAAACCGCCTGGCAAGTGGCTTGTGCGCAACATCAGCAAGCAAAGCAACTACTCGCTGAGGCTCAGCAGAAGCACGATATTGTCCTTGTAGATGATGTGTTCTTTTCGCTAGAGCACGGCAAGCGGCACCAAGTTACACCGTGGTTTTCTCCATCTACTCAACGCCTGCGCGACGAGGTTTTTATTTCCGCGATGGCAATGCACCGTGCCTTTATTGATGCGGCTGCCAAACCCTTGCGTCACAATCTAGGTGCCTTGATGAGTGTGTTCACGACGCAGACGCTGCGAGGTCCTGAGAAACAGGCATTGCTGCCAGACTTGTGGGCCTCACTTTTCCTTGTAGTGCCGTTGATTTCAACGACCTTTGCTTCTGTCAACCGAATGCTGGGTAAGTTACCACCTGAAGGCCTCGGCTGGCTGTTTGTGGATGAGGCAGGCCAAGCATTGCCGCAAGCTGCAGTGGGCGCACTTTTGAGAACTCGCCGAGCCGTTATCGTTGGCGACCCTGTGCAAATTGAGCCGGTAGTTGTGCTCCCTGATACGTTGACGCATGCCATCTGTCTCCGCTTTGGCGTTGATCCTAACTACTATGCGGCTCCATCAGCTTCGGCGCAGACGCTCGCTGACTCTGCGTCCTCCTATACCAGTGAATTTCAGACCAATGTCGGCAGTCGGAGCGTTGGTGTGCCGCTCTTGGTGCATCGGCGATGCTCGGAGCCAATGTTTAGTATCTCCAACACGATTGCCTATTCCGGGCTGATGGTGTCAGCAAAATTGTCCAAACCATCTGCCATTCGAGATGTGCTTGGTCCTTCTGCATGGATTCACGTCGAAGGTAGTGTCGAGGATAAATGGTGCCGAGAGGAAGGCGATGAAGTGATGCGTATGCTACGCCAACTCAAGCAAATGGGGGTAAAGCCAGACCTTTATGTCATCACACCTTTCGTCATTGTTGCAGACCGATTGCGTCAAACGATACGTGAGAGTAGCGTACTCAGAGAATGGGTTAGTGAGGATGAATGGCACTGGATCAAAGAGCGAATTGGCACCGTGCATACCGCACAAGGACGTGAAGCTGAAGCAGTCATACTCGTCCTGGGTGCGCCTCACCCGGGACAAACTGGTGCTCGCAATTGGGCTGGCAGACGACCGAATCTGCTAAACGTAGCTGTCACTCGCGCGAAAGAAGCCGTTTACGTTGTTGGCAACCGGCAGCTTTGGCGGGAAGCCGGTTTGTTCAGGGAGCTTGATAGACGCCTTCCATAAAATTGGTTTACGTGAGAGCGGATCGCTATTCGGATTAGAACTCAGACCGGCGTGACTTCTGCACACCCGCTGTAATTTAAGCTCCATGTTATAATCCCTCCCCTGATGCATAACTCGATCGTCATTAAAGGGGCGCGGGAACACAATCTCAAGAATATCGACGTGACGATCCCACGCGACCAGCTCGTTGCGATCTCTAGTTGGAGGGGGCGTGGAAGATGATTACTCTCCGAACAAAGTCAGGCCGCTTACCACCCGAAAGTGCCGTTTGTTTCGTGTCATCAGAGGGAGGTGCTTGACGAGGGCTGTGGCGGCAATGAGGGCATCACCTTTTTCGAGGGAGGGATGCCGACGGCAAAGATCGGAGTATCGCGCGGTGATCGAATCGGAAAGCGCGATGAGGCGACATCGGTTCAATTCGGCCAGAATGGATTCTCGTTCGGTATCGCGGAGCCCTGGCTTGGTCAGCAGTTCTTTTTTCGTGATGACCGAATAGTAAACGGTGAAACGACTGGAGTCGAAGAGCGTAGCGAAGCGGACGGTGTTGAAATAATCGATAAAGATGTCGGTGTCTACGAGGAGCGAGATTTTTGCCATGCCTCAATCTCGTCAAGAAATGCATCGTCAGACTGTTTGCGCCCCTGCTTCCGCAGCGCGCTCACATAAGCGGCGCTGTCGTCCACGTCCGTATGCCCGTACGGGTTAAATTTTTCCCTCACGAGACTTTCGAGTACAGTTACCGGATAGACTCCTCTGCGTTTGGCTGCCTTGACGACCACGCTCTTCAGTGTCGGGTCGAAGGAGAGCGTCCACTTTTCTTTTTTCAACGCGGTCCTGGGCATGCTGTCTCCATTTATGAACGTACGTATGGTAGACGTACGTTGAGGCAGTGTCAAGAATGAACCATGGATGCTATAATCCCGCCCCTGATGCATAACTCGATCGTCATTAAAGGGGCGCGGGAACACAACCTCAAGAATATCGACGTGACGATCCCACGCGACCAGCTTGTCGTGATCACGGGGTTAAGCGGGTCGGGAAAGTCGTCGCTGGCCTTCGATACGATCTATGCCGAGGGGCAACGGCGGTACGTCGAGTCGCTCTCGGCCTACGCCCGCCAGTTCCTTGAACAGATGGGCAAGCCAGACGTCGATTCGATCGAAGGGCTGTCGCCCGCCATTTCCATTGAGCAAAAGAGCACCAGCCACAACCCCCGGTCTACTGTCGGCACCGTGACGGAGATCTACGACTATCTCCGTCTTCTCTTTGCCCGGGTCGGACGCCCCTCTTGCTTTCAGTGCGGCGAAGAGATCACCGCACAGACCGTGCAGCAGATGGTCGATGCCATCGGCTCACTGCCTGAAGGCAGCAAATTTCAGCTCTTGGCCCCGATCGTCCGCGGCAGGAAGGGAGAGTATCGAAAAGAACTCCTCGACATGCGCCGAGCCGGTTATGTCCGCGCCCGTATCGACGGCAAGATCGTCGATCTGGGCGAGGACATCGCGCTCGACAAACAGAAGAAACACACGATCGAGATCGTAGTCGATCGGCTGGTGATGAAACCAGGCGAGGCGTTGACACGGCGGTTGGCCGATTCGGTGGAGACCTCGTTGAAACTCGCCTGCGGGCTGGTCGGCGTGTTGACGGACAACGGGAACCTCTCACTCTATAGCGAGAAGCTCGCCTGCATCCGCTGTGGCGTCAGTTATCCGGAAATTACGCCTCGCGTCTTTTCGTTCAACAGTCCGCATGGGGCCTGTCCGGCCTGCGACGGCATCGGCTATGCCATGACACCCGGCTGTCAAGACAATGATGAAGACTTCACGTTGCTGGAACCCTGCGAGGTCTGCAAGGGCGCAAGGCTGCGGCCTGAAAGCCTGTCCGTCAAGGTGGCGACACAGTCGATCGCGGAAGTGACGCATCTCTCTGTACGAGCCGCTGCCGACTTCTTCAGTTCGGTGAAATTCACCGAGCGCGAACTGGTGATTGCCCATCGTATCTTGAAAGAGATTCGCGAGCGGCTCGGGTTTCTCGTGAACGTCGGGCTGGATTACCTGACGTTGGATCGAGCGGCTGCCACGTTGTCCGGTGGAGAAGGCCAGCGCATCAGGCTTGCCACACAAATCGGGTCCGGCCTCGTCGGCGTCCTCTACATTCTCGACGAGCCGTCGATCGGTCTCCACCAGCGCGATAATCGGCGCTTACTCCAGACCTTGCTTCGCCTGCGCGACCTGGGGAACACGGTGGTGGTGGTCGAGCACGATGCGGAAACTATGATGGCGGCGGACCATCTGCTGGATATGGGGCCGGGGGCCGGCACGCATGGGGGCCAGGTCATTGCCCAAGGCACGCCGACTGACGTCATGGGGAATCTCGACTCGCTGACGGGCCAGTATCTCCGAGGCACGCAGATGGTCAGCCTGCCTCGCCGCCAGCGCAAGCCCAAGGGGCTGTTGTCCATCGTGGGGGCCACGAAACACAATCTCAAGGGGATGACTGCGAAGATTCCGCTCGGGCTGCTCACCTGTGTGACCGGCGTGTCGGGCTCCGGAAAGAGTACGTTGGTGCTTGAGGTGCTATTCCACTCCCTTTCTCAATTGCTCTATCAGAAAAAACCGAAGATCGACGGCTGCAAGGAACTGGTGGGTGCCGATGCGCTGGATAAAGTGATCGACATCGACCAGTCCCCGATCGGTCGGACTCCGCGCTCGAACCCGGCGACCTATACCGGTCTGTTCGGTTTCATCCGAGATCTCTACTCCAACCTGCCCGAATCACGCGTGAGGGGGTACAAGCCTGGCCGCTATAGTTTTAACGTGAAGGGCGGTCGCTGCGAGGCCTGCCAGGGCGATGGGCTGATCAAGATCGAGATGCATTTCCTCCCGGATGTCTACGTGACCTGCGAGGTCTGCAAAGGCCAACGGTACAACCGAGAGACGATGGAGATTCATCATAAAGGGAAGAGCATCGCCGACGTATTGAATATGACGGTGGACGATGCCGTGGAGTTCTTCGAGCATATCCCGTTTATCAAGCGGAAGCTCGACACCTTACATGATGTCGGATTGCACTATGTGAAACTCGGCCAGTCCGCCACGACGCTGTCCGGAGGCGAGGCGCAACGAGTCAAGCTCTCGCGCGAACTGTCGAAACGTCCAACCGGACGCACGATGTACATATTGGATGAACCAACAACCGGGCTTCATTTCGCCGATGTGCAACGGTTGCTGGATGTGTTGGATCGGCTTGTCGAAGCCGGCAACACCGTGGTCGTGATCGAACATAATCTCGATGTCATCAAAAATGCGGATTGGATCATTGACCTGGGACCGGAGGGTGGCGATCGAGGTGGCGAGATTGTCGCAGAAGGGCCGCCAAAAGAGATTGCGAAGTCGAAGCGGTCGTATACGGGACAAGTGCTGAAGGAAGCGGGCGTGGGATAGGTACATGCAGTGGACGGGATCGCTCGGCCGCAATGGAGTCTCTCCGGTTCTGCACCAGCATGTCGATGACCTGCCCTTCTTGATCAACGGCACGCCACAGGTATTGGACTGATCGTTGTTTTTCAGGCACACCTCTGACTTCGAGGACGCACCGTGGATACTGAGTTGGTCACGCGAATTGCGAACAATCCGAACTATCAGGCGCTGAAAGCCAAGCGAACCCGCTTCGGCTGGTGGCTGACCCTGGCGATGATGATCGTCTACTACGGCTTCATTCTGCTGGTGGCGTTCAACAAGAGCTTTCTGTCACAGAAACTTGGCGCCGGCGTGATGACCATGGGCATTCCGATCGGCTTTGGCGTCATTGTGTTCACGATCGTGATCACCGCGTACTACGTGAATCGCGCCAACCGCGTGTTCGATGCGCTGTCCGACGCCATTGCCAAAGAGGTGCTGAAATGATCGGCTTGCATCGCACGTATCCGCATGCAGCGCGTTCCGGGCTGACCATGGCGGCGGTGTGTGCTGTTGCTGGATCGGTGTATGCCGCCGGCCCGGATGTGGGCCAGGCACAGACGCAGGCGATCAATTGGACGGCGATCGGCATGTTCGGTGTTTTTGTATTGCTCACGCTGTTCATCACGAAATGGGCGGCGGCCCGAACCAAGTCGGCGGCTGTTTTTTATACAGCGGGTGGGAGCATTACGGGTTTCCAGAACGGTCTGGCGATTGCCGGTGACTTCATGTCTGCGGCATCGTTCCTGGGTATTTCGGCAGCGGTGATGGCCAATGGCTACGACGGCCTCATCTACTCGATCGGCTTTTTGGTCGGTTGGCCGGTGATTACGTTCCTGATGGCCGAGCGCCTGCGCAACCTCGGCAAGTTCACCTTCGCCGATGTCGCCGCGTTCCGGTTCAAGCAGGCGCCGATCCGCATCTTCGCGGCCTCTGGCACGCTGGTAGTGGTGGCGTTCTACCTGATCGCGCAGATGGTTGGCGCCGGCCAGTTGATCACGCTCCTGTTCGGTCTCGAATACTGGATGGCGGTGGTCATCGTCGGCGCGCTGATGATGGTCTACGTGTTGTTCGGCGGCATGACGGCAACCACCTGGGTGCAGATCATCAAGGCCTGCATGCTGCTGGGTGGCGCAACCTTCATGGCGTTCATGGTGCTGCTGAATTTCGGCTTCAGCCTGGAGGCGATGTTCGCCAAAGCGGTCGAGATCAAAGCCGGTCTAGCCACAGCCGCGGGTAAGACGTCGGAGGAAGCGGCAGCTGCCGGTCAGTCGATCATGGGACCAGGCAACTTCGTCAAGGACCCGATCTCGGCGATCTCGTTCGGCATGGCGCTGATGTTCGGCACGGCCGGCCTGCCGCACATCCTGATGCGTTTTTTCACGGTACCGAACGCCAAGG
>JAYTTD010000083.1:0-23613 GCA_043745235.1 Nitrospira sp.
TGCAACGCCTTACTCCGAGCCACCAGCGGACCTCGAGTTCTGGTGTTGCCTTGGTGTTCGAGCTTGGCCTTGAGTTCGTTGATCTGACTCAGATCGCGATAGGTCTCAACAATGCCGATCAGATTGCCTGTTTCATCCGAGAGCAGATCGGTATTCAAGCTCACCGGAATCTTCCGGCCCTCTTTGTTCTGGATCACGGTTTCGTAATTCCTGACTTTCTCCCTGTTACGAATAGCCCGTTCCAGAATGCAATCCTGCGTGGAGCAGATGCTGCCTTGCACCAAGAGGTGGCAGCTCAGCGACTGTCCCAGCAGCTCTTCCTGCTCATAGCCCAACAACTCCCGCATCGCCCGGTTCATGTAACGGATGCGCAGGTCCAAGCCGATCGTGACCACCCCGTCTCCGATGCAGTCGAGCAGCACCGCTTCTTCGCAGCGTGTCTTCTGAGCGACCTGTGTCATGCTTCCGTCCTTGGTAAGATTGGGGGACGAGGATCATTCTAATCCCCCGCCTCATTGATTCGTCAAGCAATATACGCAGTTGAGGCCGCCTTTGTTAGTATGGTGGCAGAATAGGCTTCACCTACCTGATCGTGAGTTCGGACCTGGCGACCTGCAAGAGTTTGGGCGCTTGGGCGAACGCCTCGGTACCCGTTGGCGAGGAATCTGTCGGCTGTGGCGAAAGAGATGGGGTCATTGCTTGACTTTACGCCGTTGAGCGAGTGGCTGGCAGGAGGGAAGTGGGCTATCGTCTGTAGATGTCTCTTCTGTGACCAACACGCAGAATCACGATCTCATCCCCCTCAATGTCAAACACCACACGGTAGTCGCCGATACGAAATCGGTATAAACCCAACTCCGATTGCTTGAGGGGTTCGGCATGCGGGAGAGGGTCGGATTCATAGCGGAGAAGGGTCTTGCCGATGCGCGGTTTTACGCTGGTGTCGAGGGCGTCGATGTCTCTGATCGCACGGTGGGTATAGACCAGCCGGTACTTCACCGACTAAAGACCTGCCCGTGAGATTTCACTCTGCCTGCTTTAAAGTCTCGCCGAGCTTCGCGAATGCTTTGAAGGTACTCGGGGGAGGTCGCTGCGATAAGATCTTCCAAGAACACTTGCCTGGCAGATTTCTTCATGTTCTTGACGGCCCGGATAATCGTTTCCGGACTGACTTCCATTTTGACGGCAGTCGGCATCAATCACCCTCCTTCGTTTGGCTCACTCTAAGAACTTCCTGCAGGTTCCTCGGCTATTATCTGTGAGGCCTTCGGTGGGGTCAAGCAATGACGCCATAGCTCTTGGGTGATCCTGTTTCTTGGCTCGGCTGGAAGGGATGAGGACTGAGGCGTTCGACATGGCGTCTGCCCTATCGCAATAGACGCTGACGGCCACGAACGACGGCATTGCGACGTTTCGGCGCAGTCTTAGAGTCGTGCGTGGTGAGGTGTGACGCGTGATCAGGAGCAGTGGAAGCTCGTCGTATCATGGCGACGCCGAAGGTCCGCGCCCTTCGTCAGCCGAGCCTCTTCACGTCCCGTGGCACTTCTTGTATTTTTTCCCGCTGCCGCAGGGGCAGGGGTCGTTGCGACCGACTTTGTCGTCGCTTCGCTGCACAGTCTGAGGCGCGACTGGTTCTGCTCCGCGATTGAGGATGAGTGGGGGGAGGGGGCGTGAGATGACTGGTGGTGGCGGGGGGGCTTCGGCTTGCGCCTCGGTCCGGACCGCCTGGACATGAAAGAGCCGATCGAGCGCGTCGGACTTGACCCGTTCCATCATGCCGGCAAAAAGATCGTAGCCTTCGCGCTTGTATTCAATGAGCGGATCTTTCTGCCCATAGCCGCGCAATCCGATTCCGTCACGCAGGTGATCCATTCCGAGGAGATGGTCTTTCCAGTGGTGGTCGATGACCTGGAGCATAAAGTTCTTCTCCAGGAAGCGCATCAAATCTGAGCCCAGATCCTGTTCTCTCCGATCGTAGGCGTCGCGCACCTGCGCGCGAAGGTCTACGATCAACGCGTCGCGTCCGATGTCGCGGAGTGGCGCGCCGCCGTCGCTCTTGCCCTGGGTGATATCGAGGCCGAACTGGCTATGCATGATCTCTACAAGCCCCTTGATGTCCCATTCCTCGGGGTATTGTTCAGCCGGACAATAGATGTTCAGCGCGGAGTCCACCAGGGTGTCCATCATGTCGCGGAGGTCGTCTTTCCGGTCCGTCCCGCCCAGAACAGCGCGGCGGTGTTGGTAGATCACCTCACGCTGCTTGTTCATGACGTCGTCGTACTCCAGCAGCTGTTTCCGGATGTCGAAATGGTGAGCCTCGACCTTCTTCTGGGCGTTAGCAATGGCCCGGGTGACCATGCCGTGTTCAATTGGGATGCCTTCTTCCATACCGAGCTTGAGCATCAGTTGGGAGACGCGCTCGGAGGCGAAGATGCGCATCAGGTCGTCTTCCAGCGACAGGTAGAATCGTGACGAACCAGGGTCTCCCTGGCGACCGGCCCGGCCCCGAAGCTGGTTGTCGATCCGGCGGCTTTCATGGCGCTCGGTCCCGAGAATATGGAGTCCGCCTGCCGCGAGGACCGCTTGTTTGTCCTTCTCGCAGTCAGTCCGAATCTCTTCGAAGATCTCCAGCTTGCGCGCATCTGGCAGATTCTCTTCCCGGTACAGGATCTGTTTAAACATGAAGTCGGGATTGCCGCCCAGGAGAATGTCGGTGCCGCGGCCCGCCATGTTCGTGGCGATGGTGACGGCGCCCTTGCGTCCGGCCTGGGCGATGATCTCGGCTTCTCGCTCATGCTGTTTGGCGTTGAGGACGTTGTGTTTCACGCCGGTCCGGCTCAAGAAGCCGGCGAGTCGCTCCGATTTTTCGATGGAAATCGTGCCGACCAAGACGGGCTGGCCGCGCTCGTAGCATTCCTTGATGTCTTCGACAATCGCGGCAAACTTCTCTTTCTCGGTTCGGTAGACGACGTCCGCGTAATCCTGCCGGATCATGTTGCGATTGGTCGGGACCACGTTGACGTCGAGATTATAGATCTTGGCAAACTCCGCCGCTTCCGTGTCCGCTGTACCGGTCATGCCGCTGAGCTTCTTATACATCCGGAAATAGTTCTGGAACGTGACCGAGGCCAACGTTTGATTCTCGTTGGCGATCTTTACGCCTTCTTTGGCTTCGACGGCCTGGTGCAAGCCGTCGCTCCAGCGGCGTCCCGGCATAAGCCGCCCGGTGAATTCGTCCACGATGATGACTTCGCCCTCTTTCACAACATAGTCCACATCCCGTTTGTAGAGGGCATAGGCCTGAAGCGCCTTGACGACGTGGTGGACGAGCTCCATGTTGTTGGGATCGTAGAGGTTGTCCACGCCGAGCAATTTCTCGACCCGAACGTTGCCGTCTTCGGTCAACGACGCGGTCTTCGTTTTTTCCTCGACCGTGTAGTCGTGCTCCGGTTTCAGCTGCGGGATAATCGCGTTGATGCGGTAATAGAGATCGGTCGTTTCATCCGTCGGACCGGAGATAATCAACGGAGTGCGGGCCTCGTCGATGAGGATACTATCGACTTCGTCCACGATGGCGAAGTTCAACTCGCGCTGCACGCACTGGGCCAAATCGTTGACGACCAGGTTATCGCGGAGGTAGTCGAACCCGTACTCGTTATTCGTGCCGTAGGTGATGTCGGCACGATAGGCCTCAGGCCTCGTGCAGGGACGAAGGGACTGGAGCCGCTTGTCGGAGGCCTCATAAGTCGGATCGAAGAAAAAAGAAGCATCGTGTTGAATGATACCCACCGACAGTCCCAGCGCGTGATAGAGCACGCTCATCCACTGCGCATCGCGCTTGGCGAGGTAGTCGTTTACGGTGATGAGGTGCACGCCTTTTCCTTCGAGCGCATTCAGATACACCGGCAGCGTGGCCACCAGGGTTTTCCCTTCGCCGGTCTTCATTTCAGCGATGCGGCCTCGATGGAGAATGGCGCCGCCGATCAGCTGCACATCGAAATGGCGCATGTTCAACTTGCGGCGGGACATTTCGCGACAGACGGCGAAGGCTTCAGGCAAGATATCGTCCAGAGTTTCCCCGGCCTCTAGACGCTTCTTGAACTCCTGGGTCTTGTCCGCCAGAGCGTGATCGGAGAGCGGAGTCAGGCCGGACTCCAGGCTATTGATCCGCTCCACAACCGGACGGACTGCCTTGATTTCACGGTCGTTTTTGCTGCCGAATATCTGGTTGAGTAGTAGTGTGACCATAATACTATCGTTCGAAACGAACGCCGACTTCTCCGAAATTATGTGGGGCAGTATACAGCATCTTTCTCATGAATCCTATAACATGAATCCTAAAATACACAGAGGCCTGGTGTCGAGTTGCCGGCTTGACAGGCCTAACGGGCGTCCATTAAACTTCGGCCAAGTCATACTGGGTCGGCGTCCGATGAACCACACAGCTCTCAAATACATCTCGATCCTCTTGGTGCTCTGTGTCCTGTCCGTCGGCGGATTGGCTCAGGCGCAGTCGGTCGAGCATGCCGGGCACCATGCCCAGCACCAGGCTGCTACGCATGGCACCGTGCTCTGCTCCTGGATGTGTGCCGCCGGGACAGTGCTCGATAGTGCAGTGGTCACGTTCCGGGCCGAACTCAGTCCAATCGCTCTCATTACGCTCCCCCATTCTGCGCAGCCCTCGATCGAGACGTGCCAGACTTCTCCCAGCCGCGCTCCTCCATCTTTCTCTCTATAGTCTCCGTTGCTCATCGGCTCGCAGCAGGGCCGTACTCCATCTCTCCCGCGATCCACTGAGTGGATTACAGGACAGGCGGATAGGGACGATCTTCATAGAGAGAGAAGGACCAGCACCATCATGGTAGGGAAACGGCTTATACTCGGACTCATTCTCAGTCTTGCACTCGTCTTCATCTCGTGGCCCAGCGCCCAAACCGCGCAGGCATCGTGCGGGTCCGTCACTTGCTTTGTCGTGATCGGGTCGCAGCAGCAAGTGTCGCCAAAGGGTCTGCTCACCGTCAACGCCTTTTATAACTATACGCCTCAAGGGACGTTGCTGAGTGGCACGAGCGGGGTGATTCCCGCGGTCGATCTCGACAATCGACAGCTGATTCTTGACCATCACCGGGAGCTCCGAACAATTAGTCAAATGTATACGCTGGATTTAAACTACGGCGTCACCGATCGGTTCGGGATCGAAGTCGCGATCCCCTACAAGCGGATCAAGCATCAGCACTTCGATGGATTGGGAGAAGACATCAATGGGAATGGTGGTGCCGGTGTGCTCAATCGCTTTTCTGATAATGGCATTGGCGACATCTTCATTAACGCAAAATACAACCTGCTGCCCACGCTGAGCAGTATGGTGGTCACGGGCTTCGGCGTCTATCTTCCCACGGGTGATCATAATCAGAAGACAGCGGGGATCAATGGCGCTGAAACGATGGAACCGACAGCTCAGATTGGACGCGGTCAACTCGGACTTCAAGGATCGATCTATCAAACCTATGAAATCATTCCCCATCGGTTGAACCAATTCGCCTCTGCCAGTTACCGGCATACGTTCCGGAATAACTTTGGCTATCAATTCGGGGATCAATTCGATTTTGGAATCGGCGCGAATCTTGTCACGGTTCCCTGGCTGGTGCTGACCAATCAGTTCAACTACCGCTACATGGTCCATGACTCTTATAGCGGGTCGCTGGCTCGATCAGCAACGCCCAACGACGGTCCTGGACTTTTTCCAGGTGAGGCGATTTCTGTTGACGACAACATCGCAAACCGAGCGGTTCCCACAACCGGATCCACCTATTTTGCCTATACGCCTGGTGTCCAACTCAACCTTGGCGAAGCCATCAAGACATCGTTGACGGAAAACACGTCGCTGTATTTCTATTCGCAGATTCCCATCGCTCGTGATTTCAATGGGAACCTGACTCAAGGTGTGAGCTATGTGTTCGGCATCACGAAGATGTTCCAAGTCATGAACCCGTCGTAACAGCAGTGCGCTTTGCCATGAGGAGGTCGAGATGAAACGTCTACAGGTCCTAATGATCGGTATGCTGATCGCCACTCTCTGGTTCTTGCCGTTCGATGTCTGGAGTATGGGTTCGCGAGTCCCAGCTGTCGGTACGCTGGTTGAAGATTTTCACCTGACCGATCTGGAGGGCAAGTCACAGAGTCTCAGCCAGTATCGCGGGAAGATCGTACTTGTGAACTTCTGGGCCACCTGGTGCAAGCCCTGCACGACCGAAATGCCGGCGATGCAAACGGCCTACGACAAGTTGCGCGACAAGGGATTCATGGTCTTGGCCGTCAATGAATTGGAAGACGACGCCAAAGTCGGCGAACACATCAAGCAATACGGCCATACATTCCCGGTCCTCATGGATCACGACAATAAAGTCGCCAACCAGTTCGGCGTGTTCGGACTACCCGTGAGCGTCTTCATCGACCAAGAGGGGCGCGTGCAGGAATACATCAAGGGTGGCCTGCTGACCGAACAGAAAATCGATGAAACCGTTGCGCGAATTCAGAAACAGCAGCCGGTAAAGGCAGCGGCTCTCCGATAAAGGTCTATGAACTATAGAATTCGACAATTGGCAGTCGGAGGGTTTGCGCTCTGGCTTGTGGCGCTCAGCGGGATTGTGTACCCGCAGCTCACCGCCCACATAGGACAACATGAGCATCACAACGCGGCAACTCACGCCACCGCACTCTGTTCATGGCTCTGCATCGCAGCTGACGCCATCGAAGGCACAGCGGTCGACATCGCACCCGTCCAACACGCGACGTTCCTTGAACAGACCTCTCCCGTTACTCAACTTCATATCTCCCATAGCTCGCAGCCTCCTTCACGCGCGCCGCCTCTCGTCTAGTCTCTCCATCCCTATATTTTTCTTCACCGTCGGTTCGCTCTGATCGGAATTCCTTCGCCCATTTGAAGGAATTCGACCGAAGCTTCCGATGATGTGCGCGTACGGACTAAGCCGTTACGGCCACTACCCTGTACCGGGAAAGGATATTTCATGACCGTTCATGTCAAACGATTCATCAGCAGCCTCCTGGCCTTGGGGTGCTTGTTGTCCCTCACCGCGCCTCCTGTTGAAGCGTCTTGCGGATCTGTGAGCTGTTTTGTCGTGATCGGCTCTCAGCAGCAAGTGCCGATGGCTGGCCGCCTGACCGTGAATGCCATCTACAACTACACTCCGATGGAAGCGCCTTCAGGACAAGGCGGCGGCATCCCCTTTGCCAATCAGGGTAATCAAACGTTGACGCTCGCCAATCTGAACGTGAATCAAATCCGGACACTCATGCGAACCGCAACGTTGGACATGAACTACGGTTTGACCGAACGGTTTGGTCTTCAAGTGACGCTGCCCTACAAGCAAGTAAACTCCGATGCCCAGGTCGGAGGTCTCAACCCGATTCCGTACAGCGATAAGGGTCTCGGCGATATTCGTGTCGCGTTGAAGTACAACGTCCTCCCGACCTTGCGGACCATGGTCGTGTTGGGACTGGGTGTCGATCTGCCGACCGGCGACTATGGACAACGGGTACAGGGTGGATCGCTAGCCGAATCGACGCTCCAAATCGGTCGTGGCAATTTCGGCCTCGTGCCGACCATATACCAAAGCTATGAGTTGATTCCGCATCGCCTCAATCAGTTTGCCTTGGCGAGCTACCGCCACACATACAAAAACAGCGACGGGTATAAGTTTGGCGACGAAGTGAACCTCAGCGCGGGTCTCAACATTATCCCGCTTGAGCAAACACCGTGGTTTGTCCTGACGCAGCAAGTCAATTATCGCTGGATACAGAACGATTCGATGGACGCGTCACTCTTCCAGTTTAACCCGGCGACGGGATCTTCGATCTTGCTCGATCCGACCGTCAAATTCCGTGCAGTGCCGACCACCGGGTCAACCTACATCGCCTATTCTCCCGGCATCATGCTCAACCTGTGGGACTACGCATCATTCTACTTCATCGCGCAGATTCCCGTGATGCGCGATTTCAACGGCAACCTCGAACAACAGCGCAGTTATGTCTTCGGACTGAGCAGATCGTTCCAGTTACTCGGTGGGTCGTAGAGACAAGGGATAGATGATCACCACGTTCTTGCAGATGCGGGCAGAGAATCGGCGAGGCACATTCTCTCGTGCGATAGCGTGCGTCTGCGTATCGCTCTGGCTGGCCGGGTCTGTCTCCACGCTGTACGGAAGCCGCACGCCGCAATCGACGACGCCCCACTGTCCGCAATCTCATTCGAACGGCGCACAGCACACCCATGGATCCTGCGCATGGCACTGCGACAGTATCGACACCCCATCCTCCTCTGGTCGGTCATGGCGGCCACCCATTGATCCGACTGGATTCGTGTCCAGGCATCCCGGTGCCATATCGCATGCCACCGCTCTGAACGGGGGAATCACCAGCCGAGGACCGCCTCAGTCCATTTTCTCCGGATTCGTCTGAACCATATTACTAAGGCAGGCTTCCGATGAAGAAGCCTGCACAAACAAAATCAGGAAGGAAGTACACATGAAAGCGACTAAGAATCGGACAATAGTCATTGCGAGCGCAGCGGCAGCGATGCTGGGACTGGCGTTGATCGGCCTTTCAAGCTGCAGTTCGGGAGAATCATCCTCCAGCACCGTTGCCCCCGGCGGCAGCGCGGGGCTGTCAGGCCCGCTGGTCTTCGTCAACAACACAGGCGATAAAACGCTGACGAGCGTGGCGTTGAAAGGGGATTCAGGCAATACGGTCGTTGGCACGATTGCCGCCGCTGAGTTTGGAAACGTCGCGTTGGGTGACATGCAGATTTCGGAGGGGGAATGGCTCTTTTTGAATCTTGGAGCAGCTAACAAAGTGGCCACGATCGATCCCTTGACGGCGGCGACCCCAATTCACGAAACGAATCTTGCCACGGGCACTCGTCCTGTTCATATCTACCGAGATTCAAACTTTGGAGAAGTCATCTGGTCGATGAACGACGGCGACAATGCCGGGGGTACACTCACGCCGGGAGTCGACCTCGTTAATTGCGCGGCACAAGGGGGAGGATCGGTGACGGCGTTGCATAACTCCCACCTTGGTCCCGGCGGCCATCCGCCCGTTGTCTTGGGAACCACCTGCATCCTGGCCCTCGGCCATAAGGTGGCGACGTTTTCATCCGGAGCGGGAGTCCCAATGCGCGTATTTGTCACAAGTGAAACTTCCGGTGAAATGGCCGTGATCGACGGTGACGAATCCTCCGCGGATTATCGCAAGCTCATCGGGAGAGTCGACTTGTGTAATTCGGCAAATGAAGCTGTGCCCTGTAACGATGAGTCGGCCACTCCTTTGACCACGGCGTTTACGCCCAACGGTTCCGCCCCACACGGGATTCGCTGGTCGAAACTCACCAAGAAGGTCTATAGCATCCTTGAGGGGTATCATAGTATCGTCGAAATCGACCCGACGACCTTAGCGATTACGAACACATTCGATCTGACGGGATTGCCATACACCGCGTACGGGATCAGCTCTAATGGCAGGTTCCTGTTACTGCGCGGCGATACCACCCCCCCGACGGGAACGAAGCTGGGAGTGATCGATCTCGGCACCGCCGGGACTCCGCGGACGGATTTCACCATTCCTGAACTCGACGGCACCTCGGCTGGCTCGTTCAAGTTCTCTCCGGATGGGAAGCGTTTCTACATCCTGGCGGGGAACGCCACCGCCACAACGAAAAAAGATCGTTTGTTCGCATTCGACGCATCGACACTCACGGCGACGCCTCCAGCGCTCACCTTCATCAAGGAGATCCCGTTGCTCGCGGGTGGAGATCGCGTGGGATTTGACGGGGGACATAGCATAGATGTCTTGGCGCAAGGAGCCGGGGAAGCCAAGTACATCGCTGTGTCGAACAGGCTAGACAATTCCGTGTCGATCATCAATGCCACGGATAATCTGATCAAACAGACGGTTACGGTTGGGCCATCGCCTGGCGCTGTTCTGATCTACTCTGTTGGCGCCGCTGCAGCTGGCAATCAAGCCGGGTCGTAGCTCACGGGAGGGTTAAAGGCCAAGCCGTCGAGGTTGCCTGAATGGCTCGACGATCACGGCATGCCGGAATTGTAGAGCGCTCGACGTATCATTTTCAGTCTGAACCTAAGGGGGCAGGACACCCTGCCCCCTTCATAATATAGACCATTTTGACATGGAGAGAACCATGGATAAAGCACTCTTGCGCGTGAGGGAGGCTGCAGACTTCTTGTCAGTGAGCCGTTGGACCATCTATCGGTGGGTGGAAGAAGGACGCTTGCACGGGACGAAGGTCGGCAAGGGCAGTTTGCGAATCTTTCACAAATCCATCGCAGGGCTCGTTGAGCAAAACCAAATCGAGAGTCATGGAATCACCCTGAGTGGTAACCGCTCCGTGCGCGATCGCTCATGACATGAGCGATACAGCTTGTAGTATCAGTTGGTATCTGTCGGTAGACAGTCATGCTCGAAAGGCATAGAGGTACAGTGAGGGGGAAAGTTTCGTGATGCGTGCTCCAGTGAGACAAATTCTTGGCCTGGTAGCTGGTGCCACCGCCGGGGTGTATCTGGCGCTGGTCTGTCTCGCTGCCGGCTGCCTGTTCACGCACGCCACCTCACCTGGAGGGCAGGCTCATCACTCACAGGATTCGGGCCATTCACCGCTCTGCGCTTGGGCCTGTCAGGCCACGTCCGATGCCGGGCTGGTGACGGAGCCGCCGGCGTTGTCAACGGGTTCGGTCGTCCGGTTGGTGGTCTCATCTCCCAATCAGGATATCTCTTCGTTTTCCTCTTCTCTGCTCCGCTCCCGTGCGCCTCCGTCGGTACCCTTCTTCCTCATCGGATAAGGGACCCCGGGCGGCTTGTATCGTTCTGAATCCTCTCGCGCTCCCTTATTCGATCTTAGTCTCGCGTCCACACAATTGACGGTTATTGATCGATCGATGTCCGAGTCGGGCTGCCTCCTCGCTCGGACTGATCCGGGGCGCAGGTGTTTTCTCCTTTGTCCTCCGCCCCGGTCTTTTAGTGAACTTAACGCTGAAAGGAATGTAGCTATGAGACGAGTGTTCTTTCTCGCATTGGCCGGATGGTTGATGGTCGGGACTGCATCATTTGCGGCCGGAGATCCAGAGGCCGATTCCGTGGAGTCGAAGACCGAGGCAGGCCAGGCCATTGTCCAGATTTTCGGTCGAATGTGTGAATACCATCGTGAGGATGTCGAGGGAGCGCTTCGTGCATTCAACACGGTTCGACAGGTAGAGTTTTTGAACGACCACGGCACCGTGTTGGTGCAGTATCAGCCCAGCAACGAGACCCCCGAGCAGTTCGCCGCCGCGGTGCATCGCGCGCTCGCGGCGGGCTGGAATTGCACGGCGCGAGTGGATCGTGGTGAACAGAGACCGGTGACCATTCAATAGGAAAAGAAAACCATGAATACATTCATCAAGTTTGGCTGTCTGATCGGATTCGCTTGTGTGATGGTGACGCTGGCCTTTGCGGGCGAGGAGAAAGTCATGCTCATGCTCGGCGGCAAGTTCTGTGAGGCCTATCTCGGCAATGTAGAAGCGGCGTTGGTAAAGGTTTCTGGTGTGAAGACTGTGGATTTCAAGAGTATGAAGGGCCATGCCGTAGTGACGATTGACGGAGGGAAGGTCAAAGCGGATCAACTAGCCGCGGCGGTGAATGGGTCAAGGGTGACGGCTGGCATTGTACCGGGCAGGCGATGAAGTAGGTGCGCTGCGAAGGGGGATCAACGCAAAATGTGGTCAACGATAAGCGGATGACTGTGGTGGTGTGCGGGTGCAGTGAAATGAGGAAGAGGCTGACAGCGGCTACGCCGCCTGAGCCAAAAGATGGCGAGTACATATGGCAGGATGGGTGAATTGTGGAACCGGTGTTACTCCGCCGATGGATCGAGGAAGGCCGTTTGCGTGCGACCAAGATCGGTCGGGGTAGCGTGCGAGTGTTTCGGACATCGCTGGATGGGCTTGTTGAGGAAGCTCATGTCGATTACCGAGGGGCTCGGGATGGTTCGCGGAGGAACGCGACTCCCGTGCGGGTCACAGGCTAGAAAATGAATAAAAAAGAAACAGCAGGAAACGGGTCCGGTCGTTGCCCTCCCTTCTTCCGGACCTGTCTGGGGACTCGGAGCCAGCCTCCCTCCGAGTCCTCGGCCCTTCGGGGAGGAGAATTCAAAGATCTCATGAAAAAATGAGCGCTACCAAATGTCTGCCGCTGATGTATGATCCTGTCCGGATGACAAATTCACCATCACACAGAGGAGGGGTTATGAGCCGAGTAAAAGCCGTCGTTGTTGCAATCGCTGTCTGTGGTCTTATCGCAGGAGGCCTGACGAGTCCCGCGTTCGCGGGTGAAGACGGGCATGTCAAGGAAACGATCAAGCATGCCAAGGAAGGCATCGCGCACGAGAAAGAAGCCATCACGCATCTGGAAGAAGCGATAAAAGGAAGCACCGACGCACACGCTAAGGAAGCGCTCGAGCATGCCAAGGAATCTCTGAAGCATGCAGAGGAATCGCTGGCTCATGCCGAGCAAGCCGCGCAGAAACCGAAGGGCAAGAAAAAGTAGCTCACAGTACCCGGCCAGCTCGCATTGAATGAGCTCTAAGTAGCTTTCTCTCCGGCACACTGCGCGGCGCGTCTCATCGAGCGCCGCGCAATGCTTGCCTTAACCCGCGCTACTCATGAACATATCTGCTGCAATCGTCGATACCTGACTCAACCGAGACGGGCAAGAAAAGCGCGACTCGAAGCTCCGAATACTTCGGTCTTCAAACCGCCTTCACCGACTGCGTTGCAGCAATGGCTCAAGCGTTGGAAAGATCTTCTCGACAATGATGCGATAGCCTTCTCCGGTCGGATGAATGCCATCGGCCTGGTTGAGCGAAGACGAGACTGCCACCCCATCGAGAAAAAATGGAATCAGTGTCAGGCGATATTGCTTCGCTAAAGCCTGGTAGAGCGTCTCAAACCCTTCGGTATAGTCCTGTCCATAATTCGGAGGGAGTTTCATTCCCGCTAACACGACAGTAACCGAGACCTGTTGGAGTTGTTGAATGATCCGTTCGAGGTTGGCTTTCGTCTCCTGCAGACTGAGGCCACGGAGTCCATCGTTGCCACCGAGTTCCAGAATGACGATTGTCGGCTTGTTCTTCAGGATCCAAGAGACCCTTCTGGCTCCGCCGGCTGTCGTCTCGCCGCTGACTCCCGCGTTCACGACTCGATAGGCATAGCCCCCTGCATCCAGTGTCCGCTGCAGATGAGCGGGATACGATTGAGCCGGCGCCACCCCCAAGCCGGCGGTCAGGCTGTTGCCGAAAGCGACGATGCGTGGGCGTTCAGTGGAGGCGGGCTTCTTCGTCCGGGCGGGTTGCACCGTCACATCGACGTTCTGACCTGGTCCAGCGCCATCACGGGAGGAACCCGAAGATGGGGGCGGTGTAGCAGACGCATGGCTACAGTCACAACCATGGGGGACCAGCAGCAAGAAGAGACTGAGGCAGAATAATAGTATTGTGAGAATCCAGGTGCGGCGCATGCTCCTCCAGTATAATATAGGCTTCCCGTATACGATACTGTAGGAGCCTGATAGATAACATGATCTCTCTCTCTCATCTGACGATGCGCTTGGCCGGCGGAGGCCATCACATTACAATCCTCGACGATGTCACCCTTGAGATTCCCGATAAGCAGCGTGTGGCCATCGTCGGCCCATCCGGGAGCGGGAAGTCCACCTTGCTGGGCCTCATCGCGGGATTGGATCGTCCGACGTCCGGCTCCATTACCTTGAACGGCGTAGAGATCTCGACGATGCGCGAGAGCGCCCTGGCTCGATATCGTCGCGATCACATCGGCTATATCTTCCAATCCTTTCATCTCATTCCCACCTTGACCGCCTTGGAAAACGTCCTGGTACCGTTGGAGTTGGCAGGGATACCCACGGCGCAGGATCGCGCGATGCATTTACTGAGGACCGTCGGCCTGGGAGAACGGGCGCATCATTATCCCGTCCAACTATCGGGCGGCGAACAGCAGCGGGTGGCAGTGGCCAGAGCCTTCGCCTGTCACCCACCGATTCTATTGGCCGATGAGCCAACCGGCAACTTGGATTCGGTCACGGGACAGCACGTGATGAATCTGCTCCATGCTCTCCATTGCGATTTCGGCACGACCTTAGTCCTTGTCACGCACGATCGCTCCATCGCGTCCACGATGGAGCGCGTGATTGCGTTGCGCGACGGCCGCATCGAATCCGATACCCTCACCGACTCAGACTATTGGGCCACAGAGTCATTCCAGTGAATCGATTTATCTTCAGGATGGCCTGGCGTGAAACCAGAGGAGCCTGGCGGCACTTTCTCTATTTCTTCGCGTGCATCGCGATCGGCGTCGGAGCCTTGGTCGGGGTGTCGCTGTTTAGCACGCATGTCGAGCGCGCGGTCACAAAAGAAGCGCGGGGGATGTTAGGCGGCGATCTCGAAATTCGTCTGACGCATGCTCTGAGTTCCGCGGGGCAGGCGGTGCTGCAGGGACTGGGCAGTCGAAGTCTGACCTTCACCCATGTGAGCGAGTTGGTCGCTATGGCCGCGCGCATGGCTCACGGACCCGCTGCAACCCAATCGACCCAGATCATCGAACTCAAAGCGGTTGAATCGATGTACCCATTATACGGAGCGGTCCGACTCGACCCGGCACAATCGCTTGATAGCCTGCTGCACCCGGATGAGCGCCGCTGCGGCGGGCACTCCTGTTTTGGAGCGGTCGTGCAGGAATCGCTGCTGATTCGGATGGGCCTCTCGGTCGGCGATCGATTGAAGATCGGTCAAGCGGTGTTTCTGATCACTGGCCTTGTGCGGACTGAGCCAGATCGCATGGCGAATGCCTTTACGTTAGGGCCGCGAGTACTGATTGCCCAGGAGGGGTTACACGCAGCGGAGCTGATCAAGCCCGGCAGCCGGGTGCGAGAACGGTACCTCGTGAAGGCGCCGCCAGAAATGCCGCTGGAACCGCTCCTCTCCGAGCTGCGGGACAAGCTGGCGTCAGATTCCGTGCGCATATCCAGCTACCGCACAGCCCAGTCACAGTTGAGGCAATTTCTCGACCAACTCTCCCGTTATCTCGGGCTGATCGGCCTCACCGCGCTGTTCATCGGCGGACTCGGGGTCGGGACCTCGATCCATGCATTCTTGCGGGACAAGTTGCGGACGATCGCAATCTTAAAAGCGGTCGGCGCGGATTCGGCCACGGTGGTCTCAACCTATGTGGTGCAAGCGATCTTCTTGGGATCTGTCGGGAGTCTCGCGGGGATTGTCTTGGGCATTGGCCTCCAACGAGGGCTGCCTCCCCTCATGGCTACCATGTTTGGGTCCGACCTCCTCGAACAATTAGGCGTCTCCTCAGAATTGTCGTGGTCCTCGGCCTTGCCCCTATTGAAAGGAGGGGCGCTGGGACTGTTGTCAACCCTGCTGTTTACCCTCTGGCCCCTGTTGAAGATTCGAGACGTTCACCCTGGTGCGATCTTCAGGCGCGATGCGGAACAAATGACGGTCGAACAGGGGGCTCTTCCGTCTCAATGGTGGGTGAGATGGGGACTGGCCGATCGATGGAATGTCGGCACGGCCGGAGGGATCATCCTCGGACTCTGCGCACTCTCGGTGTGGCAAGCAGGCTCGTGGTCGATCGGCTTCCTGTTTTTGGGCGCGTTATCGCTCGCCATCGCAGTTCTCTTTGTCTGTGCACGGCTGTTCGTGCTGGGACTGGCCTCGGTGCCCATGCCTCGCATCTTGAGCCTTCGCTATGCCCTGGGCAATGTCGTGCGTCCGGGGAGTCAGGCGACCGGGATCATGGTCGCCATCGGCATCGGCGTGATGGTGATTGTCACGGTGTCGCTAGTGGAACAGGCGTTGCTCCACCAAATACAAGAGAACCGGCCGTCGGATGCCCCGACATTTTTCTTTATCGACATTCAAGCCGACCAAGCGGACGCGTTTGTGTCGTTGGTCGATCGACAGACTGGTCACGCGCGTCCGGAGCTCACACCGCTAGTGCGCTCGCGACTCCATGCAATCGATGGAAAAGTGATCACGGTAGAAGAGGGAATGGAGAAGGACGACAAGCGAGCGGAGGGGAAAGAGGGGCGTGGGAAACAGTGGTATTTCACCCGGGAATATGTGCTGACGTTTCTCGACAAGCTCCCGAAAGATAATCAGCTGGTCAAAGGAGAATGGTGGAAGCCTGGACAGGTCTTCTCGACCCCAGAGGTGTCAGTGGAAAAAGACGCGGCCATGCATTTAGGTCTCACGATTGGTTCGATCGTGGAGTTCGATATTCAGGGAGCCACGGTGTCGGCGAAGGTGAGCAGTATTCGCAAAGTCGAGTGGGGAAATTTCTCGACGAATTTCTACATGATCTTGTCCCCGGGCGCGATTGAAGGGGCGCCGTTTACCTATGTGGCGACGGTACGGGTCTCGCCGGAGCAAGAGGTCTCGTTACAGCAGGCGATCGTCGCATCATTCTCGAATATCAGCGCAATCCATATCGGCGACGTGCTCGATAGTTTCGCGCGGGTGCTCGATCGTCTCTCGCTGGCGATCAGGGCCGTGGCGTTATTTTGTGTGGCAGCCGGCGCGTTGGTCATGGCGGCGGCACTCGCAGCCACACGCTACCGGCGGCTCTACGAATCGGTCATTCTGAAGGCGCTCGGCGCGACCCGCGGCCTGATTGCACGCGCCTTTGCCATGGAGTATGTCCTGCTGGGCGCCGTCGCCGGGTTGATCGGACTGGCCCTCGGGAGTGTCTTGTCATGGGTTGTGCTGCGGTATGTGTTCGATCTTCCCTGGAGCATACACCCACGGGTGCTGGGCATCGGCCTTCTCATCACAATGTTGCTGACGCTGATCGTGGGTTTCGCGAGCACCTATCGGATTCTCGGCCAACGGCCGCTGGCCGTGCTACGGCACGAATAGGGACACCCACATATTCAAACAATATGGGCGCGGGAGAGAGTCGTCGATCAGTTTGCGTAATCGGGGAGGCGCAGGTCGAGGATGCGGCGGAGGCGTCGTTCCTCGGAGCGGAGGAAACTGGAGAAGCGAAGCCCGATCCCTTCGTCACAACGGGAGCGCACGATAGCGCCATCCACCATGATGGGATCGTCGTACTCGGCAGGATGAAATTCTAGCATCACCTGGCACCCCATCGGAATACGCTGGCTCGTGCGCACGCGGCACCCTCGGAGAGACAAATTCGACAATATCCCTTCGACAACGACACGCTGGCTGGGATCACGGATAGGGCGGACCTGTGCCGGATACTGGACCGAGACTCGATCATAGTTGCGGCGAGGATTGGTCTTGAGCTTACCGAGGAAGGCTGTAAAACGGTGCGCACAGAGTTGGCATCGGACCGGATAGATGGTCAGGGCACCGAGCAAGCGATCGGTCACACCGCGACATGGTGCTAGTCTTGTCTTCAGCGTCCCGCATCTCGGGCAACTCCACGTGTGCATTATCGATGACGACTCCTCTGCTGAGCGTTTCTGGGAGCCAATTGTAAGGTTCATGAAATCAAACGGCAACCCCCTCCTTCGAGAGTCTAGCGCAGCACATCAATTGGGAACGAACTTGAACAGGCCGCCCCCCTGGGTCATGACGTAGAGTTCACCAGCAGCATCTTCACCAAAGCTCGTCACAGAACCGCCCGGCGGACTGAGTGAAGGCCATTCTGCCTGCTCTGTCGGTTGACCATTCTGATAGCGGAAACTCCTCACAAATCCCGCGCAAAAATCCGCATAGAAGTAGGTGCCTTGCAGCGACGGGCTGACAAATCCTCGATAGACATACCCGCCTATCACTGAACAGGCTCCGCTGAGGTGGGGATAGTCGAGCAGCGGCAAGGTAAGGCCGCCAGGGTTGCAATTATTGGAGGGATTGAAACAGAACAGCCCTTCCATCAATCGCCAGCCGTAGTTGAGCGCTCGTCCTGCGTTCGGGGCGGGCGAGACGTCGATCTCTTCCCGCGCTCCCTGACCGACATCCCCGATATACAGATCGCTTGTTTGCCGATCAAAGGAGAATCGCCATGGGTTGCGAAGCCCTAAGCTCCAGACTTCTGGTGCGCCGCCGCCCACGAAAGGATTGAACGTGTTATTGACACAGGGCCCACCGGTGACGGGATTGATACGCAAGAGTTTTCCGAGTCGTGTGTTCTGATTCTGGCCGTTGTTATTCGGATCGCCGCCACTTCCTCCATCGCCGACGCCGGCATACAGACACCCCTCTGGGCCAAACGCCAGCATACCACCATTGTGATTCGCAAAGGTCGGGTGTAGCACCGTAAGCAGCGGTATACCCGGTGAGGGATCGGTCAGGTTCACATCGGTCGGATGCCTGAGGTAACGAGCAATCACGATATCGCCGACAAGGTTCGTATAGAACACATAGAACTGGCGATTGGTGGCATACTGGGGGTCGAACGCCATGCCGAGGAGCCCTTGCTCGCCGCCAGAAGAGATGATTTCACTGATGTTAAGGAACGGTGTCGCGAGCAACGAATTGGTTGTGACATCGAAAATTCGAACCAGCCCACCCTGCTCGACGATGAAGAGGCGGGTGCGGTCATTGACAGGTGCGGTCATAAAAACTGGCGAACTGAGACCTGTACTGATCGGTTGAAGCCGCAGGATATTCGACGGTGGTAATGGTGGCAGAGAGCCTTGGTTGGACCCGTTGTCGGAACACCCGATCAAGCATCCAGTGCTGACAACGACTAAACCAGCTATCAACAGCCGCCGAATCGCTATCATCAGCTACCCCACATGATGCCAGGCAGTACACCATTAGCCTACTGTGGACTCCTGAATCGCCTCAAGCCGCCCCAACGCCTGGTAGGTCAATGGAAAAGTTAAAGTGTGTTGTCACCATGGTGTCCTCGCGATCAATCTCGCTGCCGCAGCCTACTATTGATATCGCTCAAGATACGTGCGCAAGACGCGACTGTCTCGCTCTCGGACCGTGACGGCGATTCGCAACTGTTCGAGGTTTTGATCGAGGGTTTTCCCGCCCAGGTCGATCTTGCGCGTGGTGAAAAAGTCTCGCACATCTCGTTCGAGTTCCGGCGTGGCGAGGCTGACGATCCCGCCGCACATACGGCGCAGCCCCTGCTTGGGGAATAGTTGATCCATCTTCTCCCAGTTCGTTTTTACAAAAGCCCAGGCCAATTCTCTGCCATAGACATTGCCTAGGACAGCGCTGACGAGAAACGGCGCGTCTTGTGTGCGGATGTCTCCGCTGATGGTGCGAGCGAGCGTTCGTTCGAGTAATGCCTTGGGCTGGAATGTCGCGAGCGAGAAGAGATAGCGCCGTTCTTCTTGCGGCGTGACGGCGGTGCGGAACCGCTCATGAAACTCTTTGTACCTGGTTGCGTCACCCGTATGCGCGAGGATCGCGACGAGCGAAGGCACGACATTGGGGTCAACGGCTGTCGCATCGTTGCGATACGCCTGGTAGAGTTCGGCTGCGCGTCGTTGGATGGCCGGATCGTTGCCGAGCTTTCCCTGGGCGCCGATGAGTTCACCCCGTAATTGCTTCGTGCCTTCACTCTCACCGCTTCGAGGCACCCAACCCAACGCTGTAACGGTGGGACCGACCCGACCTCGTACGAACGCTTCGAGCGCCGGCCGATCCTCTACGGTGACGATCCGGTTCAGGAAAGAGAAGGAATCAAGCAGCACAGCCCAGACATTCTTGTCCTGCTCTGTCGTGAAGCGGGCTGTCAGGTCAAGATAGTCTGTGAGGGGCATGAGGCCGGCGACGGTGGTGCCCCAGGCGTCGTTGATAAGATTGAACCGCTCGGTGACGGCGAGGCGGTCGATGCCGGCGTTCAGGAGCCGATCCAGTAGATCTGGCGCATAGCCCACCCGATAGAAGCCATGGCCTCCCTCGTTCAATAGAATGGACTCCCAATCGTGGGGGAGCGGGACCGTCGTGTCCTTCTCCGTCAGCAACATGCGCGAGGTGTGGGTCTTGCCGCCGGCAGTGACACGCATCTGGAGTGGGATCTGCCATCGCTGGTCTTGTGATGGGCGGGTCTGCTCGTCGCTCAGGTAGCTGAACCGTTGTTGTCTAATCGTGAGCTCGGATGACGGACTGACACTCACGGTCACGAGCGGGAACCCTGGTTGAAATATCCATCCGTTCATGAGTTCAGGCACCGGCTGTTTGGCGATTTTTCCCAGCGACACCCAAAGATCGTTCGTGTCTGCGTTCCCATAGGCATGCGCATGCAAGTAGTCGCGGACACCGTCTCGGAAGACCGTCGGACCGATGTGCTGTTCTAACATCCGGAGCACCGACGCGCCCTTTTCGTAGGTCAGGACGTCAAACATCGCGTCGGCATCCTTGGGGGCTTGCACCGGATATTCAATCGGTCTGGTACTGTGCAGTCCATCTACAGAAAAAGCCGCGGCGCGTGAGCTACCAAAACTGTCCCATCGTTTCCATTCCGGTTTCCAGGCGTCGACGGCCAGCATTTCCATGAAGGTGGCGAAGGCTTCGTTTAACCAGAGCCCATTCCACCAGGACATGGTGACTAAATCGCCGAACCACATGTGCGCGTTTTCATGCGCGACCACATCGGCTACACGCTCCAGTTCGCCATGCGTGGCACTCTGCCGATCGACCAGCAAGGCCGTTTCGCGATAGGTAATCGCGCCCAGGTTTTCCATGGCGCCTGACGCAAAGTCTGGGATGGCGAGCAGATCCAGTTTGTCGCCTGGATACGGAATGCCGTAGTAGTCTTCAAAAAACTTCAGCGAAGCCACTGCGATCTCGTGGCCAAACGGCGTGAGTGGTTGCTTGCCTGGAACAGTCCAGAGCCGGAGGGGTGTCTTCCCGACGAATACCGGTGCGGTGGCTTCGATCTCCCCGACGATGAACGCGACGAGATACGTCGACATCGTGATGCTATCGGCGAAGCGCACGACTTTCTTGCCGGCCTCGATGGACTCCGATGCGATGGAGGTATTCGAGACAGCGGTCAGGCCGGGATCGATGACCAGGGTTGTGGCAAACACCGCTTTGAAATCCGGTTCATCCCAACAGGGAAAGGCCCGGCGCGCATCGGTGGCTTCAAATTGTGTCGCGGCCATCGTGTGCGTCACACCGGCAGGGTCCTTATAGGTGCTGCGGTAGAAGCCTCGCAGTTGGTCATTCAATTTCCCCTGAAAGATCAGATGCAGCCGCCATTCACCGGGCGTGACGGACTGAGGAAACGTGAGCTGACAACGTTGCGTTGAGTCTTCTAGCTTAACCGTAGCCTCCAGTCGCGTACTTGATGCCCCTTCCAGGATAGCGGATGAGATCGTCAGATCGACAGCATTCATGATGATGGTGCTCGTTGCTTGTGTGACCGTGAGTACGATGGTTTCTCTGCCTGTGAATGTCGCGGTGGCGAGATCAAGTTCGAGCCGGAGATCGTATCGAATCGGAATAATGTGTCTGGGCAATCGATAGGGGTCCATGCTGCCTGGGCTGTCATCAAGATTCATCTCTTCGCCTTTCGGTCGTACAGTCGTGGTTGCGGCACCAGCTGGCGCGAGTGCTGAAAGAAGTGTCTGTGCTACTGGTATGACCAACAGGAAGCCGGCTTGTGTGGCCACGAGCTTGAGCGCATGGCGCCTGCTGATGGACTCACTCATGTCCTCTGGATATGTTGGGTTTGGACGCCCTGGGGTGTCCCGACGATCAAGACGTCCGTTCGGTTGACGAAGAGGCCGGTTTCGACGATCCCAGGAATCTGGTTCAACGCGGCCTCTAGATCCCGCGGCTGGTCAATGCGGTCAATATGGACATCCACGATCATGTTGCCGGACTCGGTTTTGAATGGGGCACCGTTTCGCTCCCGGAGTACGACGCGACTCTTGGTGAGTGCTTCGATTTCACGCGCCGTACTTCCCCAGCCGAATGGGATCACCTCGATGGGGAGCGGAAATGATCCCCCCAGTACGGGGACTCGCTTCGTATAGTCAACCATAACGATGAACTGCTTGGCCGAGGCCGCGACAATCTTTTCCTTCAAGAGCGCGCCCCCTCCGCCTTTGATGAGATTGAAGCTGGGATCGACCTGATCCGCTCCGTCGATCGCCACGTCGATGATCCAGGCGTTGTCCTGGTCGATGAGTGGGATTCCCTGCTGCCTGGCCAACTCGGCAGTCCCGAGGGAGGTCGGCACGCCCTTGATCCTCAATCCGGCCTTGACCCGTTCCCCAAGCGCCAGCACCACATAGCGAGCGGTGGAGCCGGTGCCAAGCCCCACGACGTGACCATCCTTCACATACTCAACGGCGGCTCTCGCTGCTCGCTCTTTGAGCGCCTCAAGATTTTCCACGTATCGCTTCCTTATCGGATCGTTCGGATTTCGTGCGGAGGCCTGCCGGTGTCAAGGAACGTACGCTCGGATGCTGGCTCGCTGCAAGTTCAAAATCAAGAATCAGGTGCCTAACAGATCGCGGTTTAGCTACGGCCGGGCGTGAACCATGAGCTGCCGTCAACTGGTGCAGCCGCTTCTTAGGAAGCGGCTCTTGCAACCCGCGAGAGTTCCTTCTCGAGGAAGAAGAAATCCTCAGATCTCAGCGACCCCGGGGTCAGGATTCGTCGATACTCGGGAACGGCAGTCTGATCACCATCCCAGCAGGCGTAGAGATCAATGGCGCCCACTCGATCGAGTTGCCCAGCCAGATAGGCTGAGAAGGCATCGAGTGAAGCCCGCTTGAGGTGACGTTCATCATCCTCGAACTCGGGGTACTGACCGTACTGAAAGCCACAGCCACACCCCTCGTGAGAGCCCGCGTGATAGACGAAAGACGACCCGAACTGAGCCCGAACAGCCAGTTCGGATTCGTGGAGGTCGCCGACGTAGAAGGCGGGGGCGGTATCGTTCCAAGCGATCCGGTCGAGGGGCTGGCTAGCACCGATGTAGATCATCATGCACAAGATCTGAACCTCTTGACGCTACCCAACGTTGGGCAGCGGCGGCGCAGTTTGCCGCGTCCGCTTGATGCGTTTGTTGGCTACTCCTATTCAAGTGGATGAATCTTCTGAAGCGCCTGCTGCGCCTGCGCCCTTCCCCAATCATCCAGGAGCTCCTGCTGATGCAGTGTAGACCATTCGACGATAAGCCCCATCACCCGAGGAGGTAGGCGTCCGGCGAAGACGGATAGAGTACGGATATCGATAAGCGCTTCGCTATCGCCATACTCAGCATGGAAGTGCGGAGGATTATGATCGTCGAAGAACATCTTGATGACTATGCCGAAGAAGCGGCTAATCTCAGGCATGGGTCGCCTCGCCTCGCAATGCGGGGAAGACATCCTCCGGCCTCTTCCCTGTTGCTTTCAGGTACAGCGCATCGGGGCATAAATCGACCTGATCGCTCCAGACCAACTCTCCAGACGATCCGATCTCAACTTGCTCAAAAGCACCATGGTCGAGCCACACTGCGAATACACCTTTGCCTACCAGGTCCGAAAGATCGACGGTGCCCCGAAGCCCATCGTCGAACACAAGATCCA
>JAYTTD010000084.1:0-23586 GCA_043745235.1 Nitrospira sp.
ATGCCGCCGGTGGCAGTGGTGCCAGGCTTGGCGCTTGATTTGAAGACGAGCATCCCTGTGTTCAATCAGGGACAGACCAACGCCTGTACGGGCTTCGCCCTGGCAAGCGTCGTGTATCACTTGCAGCATACCGCGAAGCGCAAGCAGATAAATTATCGCGTGTCCCCATTTATGTTGTATTCGATGGCGCGGCGCTATGATGAATTTCCCGGTGTCCCGGATGTCGATACCGGATCGAGTCTGCGCGGGGCGATGAAAGGCTGGTACAAGCACGGCGCCTGTTCGGACAGGCTGTGGACCACGGAAACAATGCCGACAGGCCACGTGACAAAATCTGCAGACGACTGGTGGCTCGATGCTGTCAAGCGGCCGCTCGGGGCCTATTACCGTGTTGATACGCGCTCGATCACCGACATGCACGTCGCACTGAACGAAATCGGTGTTCTGTATGCCAGCGCTGTCGGCCACTCCGGCTGGGATAAAGGATTTTCGAATATCTCACACACTAAAGGTAGCTATTGGATAATTCCAAGTCGGAAAGCATGCCCCGGCGATGGTGGCCATGCCTTTGCGATCGTTGGCTATAACCAGGACGGGTTCATTGTTCATAATTCGTGGGGTACGGGTTGGGGCACGAAGGGCCGTGCAGTGTTACCGTATGAAGACTGGCTGGACCATGCGATGGATTGTTGGGTGGCACAACTGGGCGTGGTGACCGAACTCCATCTAGAGATCGCGCACTCAAAGACGCTGCGTCTGGATGCCGGAAAAGTGCAGCTCGCCAGCGAGTCTTCGCTACGCACACGCGAAATCAGCCCATTCATCATCGACATGGAGAACAACGGCCTGCTTAGCAACACCGGTGATTTCCGCACACAGGAGTCCGACATCACGGCACTGGTCACGGACCATCTCGGCAGGGCTCGAACAGCCTGGGGCTTGGGTAAGAACGATCCCGTGGACATCGCCATCTATGCGCACGGTGGTCTTACGTCCGAGGATACTGCGGGAGAGACGGCGGCGAAATGGATTCCGGCGTTGTATGAACACCAGATTTTTCCTATCTTTCTGATGTGGGAAACCGACTTCTGGTCCACACTCAAGGGGCGCCTTCAGGACATTTTAGAGGGCCAGCCTCGTCCGACCGGCGGGTTCTTCGACGGCGTCAAGAGTTGGTGGAACGAGCGGCTTGAAAAACTACTAGCCGCGCCGGGGACGGCGATCTGGAGCGAGATGAAACAGAATGCCGACGCGATTTCCAATACTACCGAGAGTGGAGGCATGAAGCTCTACAAGGCGTGCCAGCAATCGCCACACTTTGCCGATCTGTCCAAGGTGCGCCTGCATCTCGTCGGCCATTCAGCCGGATCGATCCTGCACAGTCATATTGTCCAGAGGCTGGGAGGACAGGGGTGGACATTCGAAAGCGTGAACTTTATGGCCCCGGCTGTACGCATCGACCTCTTCGAGAAGACCGTCATCCCAGCCATCAAGAACGGCAAGGTCAAGCGGTACAATCAGTTCCATCTGTCCGACGATATGGAGCAGAAGGATCCGACCTGCAAACCGATTCTCGGTTACAGTCGCTCGCTGCTCTACCTGGTGGCGCAGTCGCTCGAACAAGGACTCACGACGCCGATACTCGGCATGGAGAAGTATTTCAACGACAAGATTGCCTCGAAGAAATTGGCGAACGTCTCTACCTGGGCTGCACCAGGCAGAGAATCGAAGAGCACGACACATGGCGGATTCGACGACGACCAGGTCACAATGATGAGTGTGATTCAGCTGATGAAGGGGAACGTGCCCTAGCAGGATGCGGGAAAAGTCCGCCAGCAGCGTTCTCAGCTCGCAAGAATCCTCAACGTACCCCAGGTAGGTACGCCTCCAGTTCTTGCTCGCCTGCGGCCTTGCTGGACGGCCTTTTTGAGCATCCTGCGAGAGAGTTTATAGTTTGGATTTCTGAGCAAAGCGGAGCGTTGGAAACAAGAGCGGGACTGCCCGTTGTCATTGGTAGTCCGCCAGATTTCAGTGGAGACCAGGTGCCTGACACATTTTTATTTCGCGGCGCGTGAGGCCTCTTGGAATTGATTCGACAACTGGGTGGCACACTCAACAGCGAGTCGATTGCCGATTACTGTCCTGGTTTCGAAGTTGGGAACATCATAATATCGCAGAAAACTGTAATAGATATCTTCTTCTGCCTTGCACTCTGCACTCCAGACTGTACGATTATCCTCTAGCTGTAGTAAGGTGGCCCTAATTCCCAAAATAATAGTGGCACGAAAAAAGAGTCTTTCCAAGTCCCATCTCTTCGTTTCAAACGCCAGTACGAGTCCTTGCCCGAACTCTCGTCTGAGGTCTGAGATGTCCAGTTGATCGACCCAAGGTAGAATGAATCCTATCAGTCGATTCGGATAGACTTGGTGGCAGTCGAGATTGTGGCTGGTTCTTAGCTCTGGAACCATGGTCAGAAAACGAATGGCCACCTGCGGCGTAAAATCAGCGGAGTCGATAATTCCACCACCATGGGGCCCGGGGGCTCTAAATCCCCTTCCAACGAGACAGTAAGAATTGATTGTTTGCGAGCGATCTAGGGTTGCTCCTAAACTTTTCGCTCGACCTTCAGATAGGGGGGCGACGCAGCCCGACATAAGAGCCATGATCATCCAGGTCTCCACCCATGCCGCTAGAAGATTGTGGTACTTTGGTGTCACAAGAAGTCGGTGAAGACAACGGGGCCATTCCACTTTTCTACTGCTTCAGTCCTGTCAGCCGCCCACTGAATAGATTTTCCTCGTTCGTCTCTCGTTGCCTAGTGTTTCTGGCTGCGAGTTCCTAGTTTCACGTTACCAAACCATCGATAACATGAAACTAGAAACCCGAAACTCGAAATTTCCACGCGAAATACGCTTCACGTTTCACGATGGACGTACCCTGTCAGAGCCGCTCGCCGTACTTGCGGTAGTGCTCTTTTTTGGCTTCGTCGATCCATTTGTCCCGCTTGATCCGTTCCGGGGCGGTATAGAGTTTCTTCGCGACCTTGTCGATATCCTCCGGCTTCCAGCGCGCAATCTGGACAAAGGTGTGTAATCCCATTTTGTTCAGGGTCCGCGCAAAGACGGGACCGATCCCGTGAATCTTGCTCAAATCGTCTTTCTGTGCGTCTTTCAGCGCTTTGGCCTGATCCATCTGCAGGCTCAGTTGGCTACTTCCGTTCTGACGAACCTGGCGAGGATCCACGGGTGCTCCATCGGTCTTGATGCGGAGCGCGGCCCGCATTTCGACCAGGCGTTTTCGAAGGCGGTTAATCTCTTCTTCCTTTTCTCCCACCGTCTTTGCTTGACCAAGCAGGTCTAGCTGTTGCGCTTCGAGTGCGTGAACTTGCTGCTGCAGGCCGTCGATCCGTTCATCGCGTTCGTGCAGGAGTTGTTCGTCCAGCAGGAGCTGGGCTCGGAGTTTGTCCTGTGCCGGGAGTTGTTTGTGTAACTTGGCAATCTGTGCTTCGTGTTGCATGAGGGTCTGGGCGTATGTCATTTCCCGCTGTGTCAGTGCCGCTTCTTGCTCCTTCATCTGCGGCTCGAGACGTTCGAGTTCGCTGATTCGTCGCTCCCGGTCGGCCAATTGGCTTTCAAGTTGGTGGAGCGCGATCCGATGCTCGGTGTCTTGATCGCAGAGTTGCACTTCAAGCCAATGGACCCGTCCTTGGGCCGGTTCGAGTTCCTCCACGCGCGTGCGTAGCCGATCCGCTTCTGCGACGACTGCTTCAAACTCGGCGACGCGATGCTGAAAGGCGCGCCGCTCTTGCTCGTGAGACTCGAGTGCCTGTTCGGCGTTCTGGCGTGCGAGTTGAAATTGCCGGATGTCTTCCGCCTGTATCGCGGCGGCCGCGTCATACTCGCTCGCGCGGCGGCGAACAGAGGTTTCGTCCGCTTCCAGGACCGTTACCCGCTGTGTGCGAAGGGCCAGCTCTTGCTGAAGCGCCTGGAGGCGATCGTGTTGTACCGAAAGTTCCTGTCGGGTGGATTGAACGAGCGCCTCCGATTCGATCCGCTTGCTTTCGAGCAGTTGCATCGCCGCAGTTTGGACGTTCAGCTCATACTGGACCTTCTCTAACGCCTGTCCTTTGAGGCGCAGAGCAGCGGTGATGTCTCTGAACTGTTGTGCGAGTTGGCGTACGGGCAGGTGTCGCAGCAGCCATCCAACCACGCCGCCGATGCCTGCGGCGACAACGAGACATCCTACGATCTGGCTGATGAGCACCATCATAATAGGCCACCCACTCCTTTTACGCGCAATTCGATACGACGGTTGTGTTGAAGGCCGGCCCGCGTCTGCGCCACTGACAGCGGCCGTGAGGCGCCATAGCCAACAGCAGTGAACTGGTTGGTCAGGCCGTGGCTGATGAAGTAGTGACGCACGGCTTCGGCGCGAAGGCGGCTGAGTTGAAGGTTATAGTCCGCCGCGCCGTACTTGTCCGTATGACCACCAATTTCAATGGCCGTGTTGGGGGCGCGACGTAAGAGGGTCATTAGCTGATCCAATATGACGCGACTACGGGGGGAAATGGCCGTGGTATTCGAATCAAACTGGATGGAGGCGCGGGAGAGGATCTCATTCAGTTTTGTCTGGAGCGATGAGGACGAGGCCGGGGGTTGAGTCGCCAGAATATGATCTTCCAGTGCGAGCCCCGTCTGTGTCAGAGGGGCAACCTCTCGTAGCACGGTGGCTTTGGCACGATCGCTGTCTACCTGGCCGCTGAGGACGATCGAACGCCCGTCAATGATGATGGAGCCGCGTTCTGTCAGGTGCCCTAAAATGGGGAGGGCTTTGGGAACATTACCAACCCAGGCTGCAGGTCCCACTCTTGGATCCACGAGCAACTCATCGATGACGCGGCCAGGCGTTGTTCCGTAGAGTTTTTGAGCTTTCTGAAGGATTGCGGCCTTGCCGGTCTCACTGGGGAGCGAGCCACGGAGCGTGAGAGTTCCGTGCTCTACATGTGCATGAAAGCTGGCGGGGGTGAGGGACATTGATGCTGTCGGTGGGGGAAGGTGGCGAGGAAGGCATAGGCCGACAAGGAGGGCGAGTGCGACAGAGCCTGCGGCAAGAATCGCTGCACGCATCATGAGTCAACTCTCGGGCGGAAAGTGCTTGATAGAGCCTGCTGACCGTACCATACTGCGTGGACTCATGCTAGACAGGATTTTGCCGCCTCCAAGGTTCTATTTGGCGAAAACGTTGCCGATGTCTGGAGCAGTTCCTGGGGTATTGTCTTCCCTTCCCATCCAACACGTTCTCCAGTGAATGTGCGCATCGGCATCCTTACAACAGTCGAAATACCAGCATTTACATGCCAGCCCGGCGAATTCGGCTTGACGGAGTCGGCAAATCGGCGGAGAATCTGCCGCGCGAGTTGCCACGCGTAATGTACTGACATGTGAAATCAGGATGAGCTAGTCGGGCAGTGGCCGGGTGAGTCGCGCGCAGGCTGCTGCTGGCTGCAATAGCCTGCAGCACCGAGCGAGAGGAGGATGGAATGATGGTAGGTAGGCAGAAGATCGGTTTCGTGGCCATTGGACTGTGTGTGCTATTGCACGGCTGCGCCAGTGGATCTCACGACAGGAAGTACTCTCTTGCACTCGAGACAGATGGTGCCGGTAAGACGCCAGGCTGTACGGTGGTGCTGAAGTCAGAGGTGGATGCCGTCATCGGACAACATCATTTAAAAGATGGTCCGGCTGGACTCACATGGACGATCCGTGATTTCCAAATCGCACTCGAGCAGCAATTGCATCGTACGATCAAGGAATTAGCCTGCGCCCCCAATGATAAGACCCCGTTAAGCGATGGCTCAGTAAAATGGCTCGCGTCCTATGCATACGAAGCGACTAATCCGGACCAAGAACTGCGGCGTTTTGAAGAGTATCTGAATTCCAGGACACTCGCGAAGAAACTGATTGATCGTGTCCCGGTGGTTGCGGATGAACGGGCAGGGGAAGTCGAGGGGGTCGTGGTCTCTGAGGGAGCGTGCAATCGTCGATCACAATGGTTCGGCAATCCTGAAACCCCTGATGAGAGTGTGTGTTCGACCAAGCCAAGGCCGTTGTACAAGGCGCTGACGTACAAGAACGAAAAGGATCTCTATGGCGATCAAGAATATCGCGCTAAAGATCTGCTCGACCGACTGTTCGTCAGAGTGAAAGAGGTGCGGGCCGATAGGCTGCGCAACGTTCGATTTCTCGTGTTGGGATATGAAATCCCGTGGGATGAAGATCATACGCTGATTCGCTACGGGATACGGTTCTATTTCGTCGATACGTTCGATCTTGAGGCGAGCGCCAAAGACGAAAGTGCGACGACAACCGAATACCTCGGCTATGATTGGACTATGCCAACGAAGCGACGCCTCAGCCCATTCTCGCACATAGCATGAGGAGTGGTGTGTCCGGCAAAGCCAAGGAGCGATATGAACAAGAAATAGCAGACGCGAAAACCTCCGCGCCCAAGCTTTCCACCGGCCGGCGTCTCCTCTATTGGACTGGTTACCCCTTTGCCGTTGCGATCGGCGTGAAGAATGCCGTGTTCGAGGTGGCGAAGATGCCCTTCAGCGCCGTTGCTGGGCTCCTGTCCGGGAGAGACAATCCGATGTTCTATCCCGCGCAAAATTTACGGACGGCATGGAATGCGCTCGAGGTAGAGATCGGGCATGAGCCGTACTATTATTTTTTGCCAGGTTTGATGAATCTTATTGGCGAATTACCGTTCGTCGGGCAACTGTTCCAGTTCAACGCCGGTCCCAAGCACTTGGATTGGGACAAGGCACCGGAACCAGGACGGGTCCATGACAAGATCTTTCTTTCACGAGGGATTTACGGCGGCGATAAATGGGGGCAGGACACCGGGCTCTGGGCCATGTGGACCAGAGTCGCATACCCGGACTTTGACATCTATAGTCCGCCCTATCGGCACGGAACGATTACCGACGTGCTGTGGTCCATGTTCAACCTGTCTCATGGCCCGGCTTATAACGAAGCTGCGTACATCATGCGTCATGCTGGGCAGGCTGATCGGCTGTATCTCTCCGGCCACAGTGGCGGTGTGCAGCGGAGTGCCGGTGCATCGCGTATTCTTGCAAACCACGGATATTCCCCGCAGAAAGTTTTTGGAGTCGCCGGCCCCAATGTCGGCCAGGCGTATGTGGACCAACGTATACCGAATGCGTTTCACATTTTCTTAAATACCGATCCGACGGTGAGTCAGGATGTGGTATCGAAAATCGGCCTCGTGGCCGGCACATATGCAAGCGCGCTGGATTCCATCGTCCTCGGTCCACCGAAACATTTGTGTGGGGGTCTTACAGGTTTGTTCAGCGCTCACGCACAGATATGGTGCTACGATGTGTTCGATCACTTGGGTTCGAGTAACTCCACGATCTCACCGATGCGCGGGAAGATCGCGACGCTTCATCAAACGCCTTTCAGGCAGTCGCTCGCCGAACCGATTGTGTTCGATGCCTATGTGAGGAGCGAATTTGCCATGGCGTTCCGCCAAGACCTCGAACGGCCCAGCACCGACATGGAATTTTTGAAAGACCTCACAAATCAGTGGTTCGGCCTCGACTACTGGGCGTTGCCGGGGCCGAAGCAGGGGGAAGAGAAGCATGACCATGAAACCTACAAGAAGGAGCGTGAAGGGGCCTTTTCGTGGCACCGACTCGGACATTGAACGTTCGCCGTTCGTGATGTCTGTTATTACCGATATTACCGAGCCATTTCCAATGACCCCAGAACAGGTGTCAGCCTCAACATTCAGAGCACCACATGCTAGCCGCACATTCTGCGGTGTCAAGCAAGGAGATACGTATGAGCAAGAATTCCCTATCATCTGCAAGAAAGGCCAAGGCAATGTCGTTGCATATTGGCCTCAATGCCGTGAGTGCCAAAAGTTATGCTGGCTGGAGCGGCGAACTCAATGCCTGCGAGTTCGATGCTAAGGACATGGCGGCGATTGCCAAGTCGCAAGGCATGAAGTCCAGCCTACTGCTGACCAAGAAAGGCACGCGCGCTAATGCGCTGGCCGCTATTCGCAGTGCCGCCAAACAGTTGGCATCCGGCGATCTCTTCTTCCTCACCTACTCCGGCCATGGTGGCCAGGTAGACGACGTTACGGGAGAAGAAGATGACAAGAAAGACGAGACTTGGTGTCTGTACGACGGCCAGCTCATCGACGATGAGTTATACTTCGAACTAAGCCGCTTCGCTGCCGGTGTGCGCGTGCTTGTGCTCTCGGATAGTTGCCACAGTGGCACGGTCACACGCGCCGCTCCACCTCAGCTTGATACCGCCGTGTCGGCCGGACGTTCAAAGATGATGCCGCTTGCCATTGGCATGCGCACGTACCGTGAGCATCAGGCGTTTTACGACACACTGCAACAAGACGTTGCCAAGGCCGCCGGCAAGGCTTCTCTGCTGGACCCGGATAGCATGTTGGCTCACATTGCGTTCAGCACAAGGCTGACCGCAATTGCGAAGAAGTTCAAGCCGTCCGTGATCCTGATCTCGGGCTGCCAGGACAACCAGACCTCTATGGATGGCGACCAGAATGGCGCATTCACCGAACAGGTACTGCAGGTATGGAAGCATGGCGCTACAAGGGCAATTACGCACAGTTTCATGCCGCCATTAAGGCTCGAATGCCAGCCAGCCAGACGCCCAATCTGTTCTCGCTCGGTGCGGTGACAGGCTTTATGAGGCGACAACTGTTTAGCGTGTGACGAGTCGCCGTGACCCATTTCTGGTCCGCGAGGATGGCTATTTCAACATACGGGCTTTAACTGGGGGCGAGCGTGAAGTCCAAACATTGAATCGGGCGAGAAGGTCTGGGGTTCGGTGACCAGAAAAATATATCGGATCGGGTGTCTTTATACGGACGCACATTTTGGGTTAGGGTGGAAGGGGAGCATGGCAGATGTGCTGAGATGCGGCTGAGCGCCACGTAAGCCCGACACAGACGCAAAGCGCTGCATTGCGGAGAGAGGACACGGCGCCAGGTGTCTCCTTGAACTTCGCGAACCCATTTGGTATTCTTCGCCCGCCTTTCACGAGTCGAATTTTACCTTTCCAGTTTCAGTCGATCCAAGGAGTTGAATTATGGCCGGCATCAAGCGGGCGCTGATCAGTGTTTCTGACAAGACCGGTGTCGTAGAGATGGCAAAAGGGCTCGAAGCACTGGGCGCAGAGATCCTCTCAACCGGGGGAACGGCTAAAGTACTCAGAGATGCTGGGATCAAAGTAACCGATGTGGCGGCCTATACTGGCTCACCGGAAATTCTCGATGGCCGGGTTAAGACGCTCCATCCGAAGATCCATGGCGGGTTGCTCGGTCGGCGATCGTTGCCTGCCCATGTCGAGCAGATGGAGCAGCAGGGGATTGGAGCCATCGATGTGGTCGTGGTCAACCTCTATCCGTTCGAGGCGACAATCGCAAAACCACACTGTCCCTTTGAAGAGGCTATTGAAAATATCGATATCGGTGGGCCATCGATGCTGCGCTCTGCAGCCAAAAACCACGAAGACGTCTTGGTGGTTGTGGACCCGACCGACTACCAGCGCGTGCTCGATGCGGCGAAGGCTGGAACTGTGTCACGCGAGTTACGGCGCGAGTTGGCGATGAAGGTGTTTCAACACACGGCGCGCTACGACGGTCTGATCGCCGGGTATCTTGAAAAACAGGTGTTGGGCGGGGAGGCAAAGTTTCCCAAGGTGCTTTCGTTGCAATTCGAGTTGGCTGAGTCGCTTCGTTACGGCGAGAACCCACATCAACAGGGCGCATTTTATCGGGAGCTGAATTCCAGCGAGCCGTCGGTCTCGCGCGGGAAAATCCTACACGGTAAGGCGATGTCGTATAACAATTTTCTCGATGCGAACTCGGCGCTTGAGCTGGCGAAAGAGTACGATGAGATTGCCGTGGCCATCATCAAGCACAACAATCCCTGCGGCGTGGCACTTGGGGCCTCGCCGGTCGAAGCCTATGTGAAAGCCCGGGAGACCGATCCGATTTCAGCGTTCGGCGGCGTAATTGCATTCAACCGCCCCGTGGATCTGGCGGCTGCCAAAGAGATTACGTCCACGTTCGTGGAAGTCGTCATTGCGCCGGGCTTTGCAGACGATGCGCTTACAGAATTAAAGCGCAAGAAGGATCTGCGCTTGCTTGATGTCGGACCGCTCACGAAGGTGAAGCAGGAAGGCCTCGATCTGAAGAAATTGGTCGGTGGCCTAATCGTGCAGGATCGTGATCTGGGTGTGCTGACGGATATTCGTGCCTTGCAAGTGCCGACGGCTCGCAAGCCGACAGATGAGGAGTACGCCGCCTGTGCCTTTGCCTGGAAAGTCTGCAAGCACGTCAAGTCGAACGCGATCATCTATGCGAAGCCAGGGCAAACGGTCGGGATCGGCGCCGGTCAGATGAGTCGGGTGGATAGCGTGAAGTTGGCGGCGTTGAAAGCGCAAATTCCGGTGAAGGGTTGCGTGATGGCGTCGGATGCATTCTTCCCGTTTCGGGATGGATTGGATGCTGCCGCGCAAGCAGGAATCACGGCGGTGATCCAGCCTGGTGGTTCAATTCGCGATGCTGAAATCATCAAAGCCGCAGATGAGCACGGGTTATCGATGATTATGACGGCCATGCGGCATTTCCGCCACTGACGGATGTTCAAACGACTCTCCATCTTCGTTCTCGGCTCGGCAAAATCCTCAACGTAGCCAAGAGGCTACGCCTATGGTTTTACCTTCGCCTGCGGCCTTGCTGGAAAGCCGTTTGAACATCCTCCGAAGAAAGACTTCAAGTTGAAGGCCATCCCGTGAAAATCCTTATCGTTGGCAGTGGGGGACGCGAGCACGCGATAGTGTGGACGCTTGCGCACAGTCCCCGCACGCCCACGCTCTACTGTGCGCCGGGTAATGCGGGCATCGAATCGCTTGCGACCTGCGTGCCGGTCAAGGCTGACGATATTGCCGGGCTGAAAACATTCGTGCAGTCGGAGAAGATCGATCTGACGGTCGTGGGGCCGGAAGCCCCGCTTGCCTTGGGCATTGTGGACGAATTTCGCACATCCAAGCTGAAAATATTTGGACCGACGAAGGGCGCCGCACGCATCGAAGCCAGCAAAGTTTTTTCCAAAGAGATCATGGCTAGCGCAAAGATTCTTACGGCGAAGGCGCAAAGTTTCGACCGGGTCGCTTCCGCCTTGGCGTATCTTGATCAACATGAGCTTCCCGTGGTGGTGAAGGCTGATGGACTGGCGCAGGGGAAGGGTGTGGTGGTTGCAACGACACGTGAGGAGGCGAAGCAAGCCGTCCGCGATTCGATGGAGCATGCGGTGTTTGGTCAGGCTGGTCAGCGTGTGTTGATTGAACAGTTTCTTGATGGCGAGGAACTGACGATCATGGCTTTCACAGATGGCCGCACGGTGGTGCCGATGCTGCCGGCGCAAGATCATAAACGACTCAGCGATGGTGACACTGGGCCCAATACCGGAGGCATGGGCGCCTATTGCCCTGCGCCGCTCGGCACCATGGCGCTGCGCGAGCAGGTCACCAGGCAGGTCCTCTATCCGGCTGTCGAGGCCTTGTCTCGCATGGGTTGTCCGTTTCAGGGCGTCCTGTATGCCGGCCTCATGGTGGTGAAAGGGACGCCGTACGTCTTAGAGTTTAATGCTCGCATGGGTGATCCGGAAACGCAGGTGGTACTCCCATTGCTCAAGACCGATTTGCTGGAGGTGCTGGAGGCTGTGGTCGAACATCGGCTCGATCAACTGACCGTGGACTGGCATGATGAGACCGCGGTTTGTGTCGTCATGACATCGGAAGGCTATCCCGGTGTCTATCAGACTGGCTGGCCGATTCAGGGATTGCCAACGACGACCGATGAGAGGACCATGGTCTTTCATGCAGGAACAAGACGAACAGACACCGAGGTGGTGACGGCCGGAGGCCGGGTGCTGGGCATTACAGGATGTGGAAAGACCCTGGCAGATGCGCAAGCGGAAGCCTATCGTGTGACTAAGTCTATTGCATTTGAAGGTGCTCATTATCGAACGGATATCGCGCATCGCGCGTTCTCGCGTCAGGCGTAACACAGCATGGGGCGGATGGTTCCTACATGGCAACGATCGAGCGCTACGCCGCTTCCACCATTTCTCTGCTTGCTGATCGAGTGCGTTGCATACTCGAAGAAAGCGGGCTGATCGCCCTGCCAACGGAAAGCTTCTACGGGCTTGCCGTGGCCCCGTTCGACGAACAGGCACTCACCAAGTTGTGGCAAGTCAAAGGCCGATCGGAGGGAAAACCGATTCTTGTGCTGATCGGAGAGCTGTCTCAGTTGGGGCTGTTCGTTCGAAACATTCCCCCTGCAGCCACTGTATTGATGAACGCGTTCTGGCCCGGGCCTCTCACGATCGTCTTTTCTGCAGCACCTGGACTCTCCGATACGGTAACGGCGGGGACCGGCTCTGTGGGTATCCGTCTGAGCGCCTGGCAACCGCTGGTTGATCTCTTGCGTCGAGTCGGGCCGGTGACCGGCACGAGTGCGAATCGTGAAGGCATGCCGCCACCCAAAACAGTCGAAGAAGTCGAGCAGAACCTTGGCGATGCGCTTGATCTGATCATTGATGCTGGGCCGACACCCGGCGGGCCACCGTCCACCGTCATTGACGTTCGGGGTGCAATTCACATCATTCGCGATGGGTCAGTCGAACGTGGTGTTATTGCGGAACAGTTGGCCGCTCACGGCCTGTATCTGGACGGAGATAGTCGGTGAAGTCGATTGTATCGCTCTCATGGAAAGGAGAATGTTAATGACTCGAACAGTGATGGTACGTAACCTCATTGCGGTGACCGCTATAACGATCCTCTCAATGGGTCTGTCCGGATGTGATTACTGGCCCCCGGCACTCCAAACACAGGTAGAACAACTGCGCTCAGAGTTGCAAATGGTGACCATGGAAAAGACCCAGTTGCAGAATCAACTCGCCGCCTTTACCAAGGTGAAAGATGATCTGCAAGCGCAAGTAGACGATCTCTCGCGGGCGAGTCGCGATAAGTCGGCTATGATCAACGGTTTGCAAAACAGTTTGGCGGCAGCTCAGGAACGTCTGGCGAGGTCGGCGAAAACCACAACGCAGAAGACAGGCGCTGTCAAGCCATCCTCAAAGATCAAGCAGAAGGCCTCGGCCCAAAAGAAAGTACCGGCCAAAGCCACACACAGGCGCTAGCGCGATTTGTCCCCGCCGTTATTTGGTCGTGGTAGACGATGGCGCAGGCGTGGCTGTATTCGAAGCGTTGGAAGTCGTGCTGGACGGTGTGCTTGCCGGAGCGGACGTGGTAGGGGGAGCTGGAGTCGAGGGAGCCGCAGACGTCGTCTGCTCAGACGTGCTGGGCGCCGCGTCTTTCTTCTCCCCAGTCGTGGGTGCAGGTGATTCGTTGCCTGGAGACGGTTTCATTTTGTCGGAGTAGTCTGTTACGTACCACCCGCTCCCTTTGAACATGATGGCGGGCGATGAAATCAGTCGCTGTACATGCTTCCCGCATCGCGGGCAGGTCGTGAGGGGGTCGTCCTTCATACTCTGTTTGACCTCAAACCTATCCGTGCAGACTTCACACTGGTACTCGTAGATTGGCACGGTTCGTTTCCTCCTGCTAAAACAGAAATCGAATGTTACATAGCGGATGGGGCCATCACACTAGGTAAGCTGTTTGAATGCCGCGTCGAGGCGATCCATTCCCCGGACAATCGTTTCCATACTGGTCGCATACGACAGTCGAATATGCTGGGTACTTCCAAACGGTTCACCGGGAACCACCGCAATTTTTGATTTCTGCAACAGGTAGTTCGCAAGGTCGGTTGGAGTGGCGATGGTTCCGCTCGAGCTCTGTCGTCCAAGCAACCCACTCACATTGGGAAATGCATAAAAAGCTCCGGTGGGCATTCTGCAGCGAACGCCCGGCATCGCATTCAGGCGTTCGACTATAACACGCCGTCGCCGATCGAATTCTGTGACCATCTTCTCCGTGAATGCACCACCTTCGCGCAAGGCTACGACGGCAGCCTTTTGTGAAATGGAACAGGGGTTGGATGTACTCTGGCTTTGAATGTTTGCCATGGCGGTCAACAGGTCCTTTGGGCCGGCCGCATAGCCGATCCTCCAGCCGGTCATCGCATAAGCTTTGGAGACACCGTTGATCACGACGGTACGGGCGGCAACTTCCGGTCCTAACGAGGCGATGCTTGTGTGTGTCGCTCCGTCGTAGAGGACTTTTTCATAAATCTCATCAGAAATCAGAAGGAGATCCCGACGGAGAGCCAACTCGGCGAGGCGTTCGAGCGTCGTTCGATCGTAAGTCGCTCCGGTTGGATTGCAGGGGCTATTGAGGATGATCGCCTTGGTGCGTGGTGTGATGAGCCGTTCCAATTCATCGGCATCAATGGCGTAACCATCCTCTTCACGGGTCGGCAAGAATATCGGAGTGGCGTCGTTCAGCAGGGTTTGGTCCGCATAGGAGACCCAATAGGGAACGGGAATAATGATTTCGTCGCCCGCTTCAAGGAGCGCTTCGGCAAGATTGTAAAGCGAGTGTTTGGCACCACACGAAACAAGCACTTGAGACTTTTCATAGCGGAGGCCTTGTTCGGCCTGAAGCTTGTCGATAATCGCTTGGCGCAGTTCATCAATGCCGGAAGAGGGCGTGTATTTCGTAAACCCTGCACGAATGGCGGCTTCTGCGGCGGCTTTGACCGGTTCGGGTGTATCAAAGTCCGGCTCTCCCGAGGAAAAGTCGGCAACGTCCATTCCACGTGCTGCCATCGCTTTTGCGGTTGCGGCCATGGCCAAAGTGGGGGAAGGGGCAATTCGTCCTGCTCGTGCGGCCAGCTTCATATTTTCAAACTCCTGATCCGTTCCTGTAGTTGGCGCGCAACCTCGGGGTGCAAAAATTCCGTGAGCGCTCCGCCGTGGGTGGCCACGTCTTTAATGATGGTTGACGATAAATAGGAGTATTCTTCACTGGGCATCAGGAACACGGTCTCAACTTGTTTGGCGATTTTACGATTGATGAGGGCCATCTGAAATTCATGTTCGAAGTCCGAGATCGCCCGCAAGCCACGAATAATCGCATGCGCACCGTGTCGCTGGACATAGTCCACGAGTAAGCCGTCGAAGTGAGCCACTTCGACCTGTTTGATCTCCTTCGTCACGATCCGGATCATCTCCAGCCGTTCAGCCAGGGTGAAGAGTGGATGTTTGCCTGGGTTTGGCGCGACGGCGACCACCACTTTATCAAACACTTTCAAGCTTCGGGTGATGATATCAGTGTGTCCGTGGGTAATGGGATCAAAGGTACCTGGATAGATGCCAATTTTCATGATGTGGTCGATTCTGAGGCTGACAAACTGTACAGATAGAGGGCCGTATCGCCATACACGTATCGCCGCACAAGCGCAGCATGGTCGATCGATACAGGTAATTCGGTGCGCGAGTCTTGTTCAATAATCAGGGTGGCACACTCCGACAACAGCCCAGGTCTGCAGGCATGGATCATGATTTCTAACTCATCCAGCGCAGCATAGGGCGGATCGGCAAACAGTACGTCGTAGGGGCCACCCCACCAGTCTTTCTGGTCGAGGAAGGCGGCAGTCTGTCCTAGACGAACCTGAGCTTGGTCGAACAGCTGACAGGTCCGCAGATTTTTTTGTAACAGCTGCACAGCCTTGGGGTCTGATTCGACAAAGGTAACGGTTGAGGCTCCACGACTCAGCGCTTCAATCCCGACGGCTCCCGTACCTGCATACAGATCAAGAAATCGACATCCTGACACCTGGGTTCCGAGAATCGAAAAAATGGCCTGGCGAACCTTGTCTGATGTCGGACGCAGTGCAGTCCCTTCTGGCCCGCTCAAGCGACGACCTCGGTGAGCCCCGGCAATAACACGCATAATAATATAGGTGAGAGGCACTTCTAGAGCCGCTGACTCTAACATAGCGTTTTTGAAAGGGTCAAGGTGACTGCGGTTGAAGCAAGGTGTGATAGCGCACGGTAGAGTCGACGTAGGAGAGACAGGAGCGGTGGAGGGGAGTAAATGGAAGGGTTTTGACGGATTTCGAGCTTGTGCCTATAATGCGCCTGGTAATCTGATGGCGTAAGATATAAGCAACGGAGCATCAGTCAGACAATGACGACCAATTGTCGTGATCAAGAGGCTTGATCACGATATAGACAATCGTAATTGTTTTAGGGGGCCGCAACTGTCTGGGGCTTTTGAGCAGCCAAGCTTTTCCGCCGATTATTTGAAATGGTGCGATCGATGATCGCGCCGCAGTTGATGCATTTCCAGGCGTAGAAAATTAAGAAGAAGTCTGAGAACCGCTCAAGCATCATGAGGCCTTTACACTTCGGACATTCCATCGAATCCTCCCACGGTTGTTGTGCAATGCTGGAGTGGCTCAAGCAATTACTACACCAATTTGCTGCTGTACGTAATTTCAACAGTTTAGAGGTACGTATTTGTTAGCAAGGGGTCAGCAACGAAGCTTGCACTAGTTCGAAAACGTTCAGAGTGTCACTTTTTGTGCGAGGGATCAATGGCCAGTAAGAAAGGGGGACAAGGCATTGCACAATGGCCTGAAACCGAACGGCCGCGCGAACGACTGCTGAGTCAGGGCCCACAGGCACTCACCGACGCCCAACTCCTGGCCATTCTCCTTCGAGTTGGACGTCAGGGATCTTCAGCTGTGCAAGTCGGGATGGATGTCCTGGATCGACTCGGGGGTGTGGCTGGACTTGCACAATGCGGAATCGAAGAGCTCTGTGCGGTCCCAGGCGTGGGGGAGGCTAAAGCAGCTCAACTGAAGGCGGCCCTTGAATTGGGGAAACGTGCTCTCGCTGGCCCGCTGACAAAAGGAACCAAAATCACATCCAGCCGTGACCTCTTCATCCATTACCATCCGACCTTGCGCGACCTGCGTCACGAAGTATTCAAAGTCATTTTACTGGATGCCAAACATGCCATCATGCGTGATGCGACAGTATCGGAAGGCAGCTTGACGCTCAGCATTGTCCATCCACGCGAAGTCTTCACGCTCGCGGTACGAGAATCAGCTGCGGCAGTCATCTTCTTGCACAACCACCCCAGCGGTGATCCTACGCCGAGCCAGGAAGATCGTATTTTGACAGCGCGATTGGTGTCGGCAGGGGAGGTACTGGGCATTCGGGTGCTAGACCATCTCGTCGTCGGCGATGGACGCTATGTCAGTTTTGCCGACCAAGGCTGGCTGACAAACCACGATGTAACCACGTGAACGAAAGGAGAGACGCAGCGATGTAAGCAGGCCATTTTATTTCCGGAAGATGTGACCGTCTTCCGGTTATTTCAAGGAGGGCCCCATGAGCGTGCTACGCAGGGAGTCACTCAGAAACGTGGTCCTGATCTCCAGTGCCGGTGCCGGGAAGACTTCGCTGGCTGAGGCCATGCTCTTTGCCTCCGGCGTTGTTTCCCACCTCGGGTCTGTCACTCAAGGCACGACCGTCTCGGATTTCGAGCCGGAAGAGTTGCACCGGCGTAGTTCTGTCAGCACCAGTCTCCTCCGCTGTTCCTGGAATCACACCACTATCAATCTCGTTGATCCTCCTGGTGCGGTGACCCTGCTCGGGGAAACGGTGATGGCATTGCGGGCGGTGGATGCCGTGGTTCTGGTGGTGGGCGCCTCATCAGGGATACGGAACGATGTTACCAGAGTCTGGTCTCGTGTCACAGCACTCGGTTTACCCTGTCTTCTATTCCTCAACGAATTGGATAAAGAGGGGGCCTCACTCGATGGAGTCGTCGCGATGTGTCAACGTGATCTTGGGCGCACTCTGTTGCCAATGTCGTTGCCCTATGGCAATGGGCCCCAGCTTGAGGGCGTGCTGGATCTCGCCCAACAAGCGCTCATCACTTCACGGACAGAGACCCCCACATGTCAGCAATTGCCGATACCTGAACATACGCGGACGTTGGTCACTGATGCGCGAAAGCGTGTTCAAGAGGGAGTGGCCGAGCGTGATGATCGATTATTGGAACAGTATCTTGCTATGGGTGAGCTGACGCAGGAAGACCTGAGCGAAGGGCTTCGACTTGCCGTCCAGGCCCGCACGATTATTCCGCTCTACAGCGGTTCCGCTATGAGAAATATCGGGATCGTTCCACTCCTCAACGCGATCGTCGACTTGTTGCCATCGCCGATGGACTGGACTTCACCATCCTCGTTGGAAGGCCTGGATCCGGACACAGGCCAGGTCGTGAGCCGCCATGCCGTTCATGAAGACCCATTTTCAGGGATCGTCTTCAAGACACTGATAGACCCATTTATTGGACGACTATCCTTTCTACGGGTCTTGTCAGGGGTCCTTCACCAAGACTCGATGGTCTTTAATAGTTCTCGTGGCAGTAAAGAAAAATGCGGACATCTGTATGCCGTGTTGGGGAAGAAACATACGGCGCTGTCCTCAGCCGGAGCAGGAGAGATTGTGGCAATCGGGAAACTCAAAGATACACAAACTGGTGACACCCTCTGTGACGAACAGGCTCCTATCTGTTATCCAAAGCCGGTGCTTCCGCGTCCTGTGGTGTCCTTTGCGATTGAGCCGAAGTCCACTGCCGATATTGAAAAAATCAGTCTCGGATTGCATAAGCTGATCGAAGAAGACCCGACGCTCGAATTTTCACGACATGCCGACACGAAGGAAATGGTCCTGAGCGGGATGGGTCAGTGGCATATCGACCTTGCGCTTGAAAAATTACGCCGCAAGTACGGTGCGGAAGTGGTTCTGCATATGCCGAAAATTCCGTACCGTGAAACCATTCGCGCCACGGCACAGGCGCAGGGGAAATATAAAAAACAAACCGGTGGACATGGCCAGTATGGCGATTGCTGGCTGGAGCTCGCGCCTCTGCCGCGAGGGGAGGGATTCACGTTTGAGAACAAGGTGGTTGGCGGAGCCATTCCACGCAACTTTATCTCAGCTGTGGAGAAGGGGGTGGTTGAAGCCATGCACCACGGAAGCTTGGCAGGATTTCCGATCGTCGATTGCCGGGTGGCGGTGTACGATGGCTCGTACCACACGGTCGATTCATCCGAGATGGCGTTTAAGATTGCCGCATCCATGGGGTTCAAAAAAGCATTGGAGACTGCTCATCCTGTCCTGTTAGAGCCAATGATGTCGGTGGAGGTCGAAGCGCCAGCGGATCATATTGGCGGGGTGATCGGGGACTTGAATGCGCGCAGAGGGCGGATTCTTCACGTTGAGGCGAAAGATCAGATGGAGCAGATCACCGCCCTTGTGCCAATGGCAGAGCTACTCACCTATGCGACGGTGCTGAATTCACTGACGGCTGGCCGCGGCAGTTATGCGATGGAGTTCACGCGGTACGACGAAGTGCCGCGCGAACTTGCGGGTCGAATTATTGAGGCACACAAGGTGGAAACACATGTGGCGGCGCACTGACTCATCAGGAACTCAAATGATGAATAGGCTGCCATCAATAAATACAATGCATTTGCCTCTTTATCTCGATCTATACTTAAGCTTTCTGTTCTCCATGCCATTTGAATTGTTTAGCATTTACTACGGATCGTTCGATTTGAGCACCACATAAAACGTGCGGCGTTCTCTCAACACACGAAGGAGAATGGTTTCGCCTTGCCGGACTTTGGAAACTGCGCTACTAAACTCTTCGACCGACCCCACATCGGCACGGTTCACTTCTTTGATGAGGTCACCTTCGTGAAGGCCTTCTGATTGGGCAAGGCCTCCGGATTCTACTGTGCTGATCATCACACCTCGGCTTTCGCGTAACATAAACTTCTCAGCAAGGCCTGGTGTGAGATCTTGCACATCGAAACCGAGTTTGACTTTAGTCCGTCCCTGGGGAAGCGCGGTGATGACGGCGTGGTCTCGACGTTCAATGAGGGCGACGTCCAGCACTACACGCTGCTGATCGCGGACGATTTCAACTTTTGCCGTTGATCCCGGGAGGAATCCCGCCACGACGCGAGTGAGTCGGTTTGGCGTATCGATCACGGTCCCGTTGATACGGGTCAAGATGTCGCCGGGTTTGATACCGGCTGCCGACGCAGGATCCTTCTCAAAGACTTCGTTGATCAGCACCCCGTCGCCTTCGTTGACGCCGAACTTGCGTGCCAACTCCGCCGTGAGTGGCTGGATGCCGACTCCTAGCCAGCCTCGCATGACCCGTCCCTGCATCAATAATTGTTGAATCACGTGCTTGACCATATTGGAGGGAATGGCAAAACCAATCCCTTGGGCGAAATTAATGATGGCAGTATTGATGCCGATGATTTCTCCTCGCACGTTGAAGAGCGGACCGCCGGAGTTGCCGGGATTGATCGATGCGTCCGTCTGAATAAAGTTTTCGTAACGCGAGAGATTGATGTTGTCCCGTCCGATTCCACTGACGACACCGAGCGTGACCGTCCGATCGAGTCCGAACGGATTTCCCACAGCGAGCACCCACTGGCCGACGCGAACGTCAGACGAGTCTCCGAATCTCGCGCTTGGGAGTGGGTGGTCGGCAGTGACTTTGAGGATGGCTAAGTCTGTATCCAGGTCTTTGCCGACGACGTGTGCAATCAACTTGGACTTATCAGAAAAGCGGACCTCGATTTCTGTCGCGTCCCCGATGACATGGTTATTCGTGATGATGTGCCCTTCAGGGTCAATGAGCACGCCAGTCCCTGATCCTGAGGCATTGGGGGCCCGCTCTTGACCAAGCTCACGCCCCCGTCCCGGTCCGGAAAGGGGAAAGAGATTCACGACGGATGGTGCTGCTGATTCGGCCAGATCGGTGATGACCGTTTGCATCTCTTCCAGCAGGCGAAGGCCCGGCCGATCGGTAGATTTTGGTGCGGGTGGCTCAGCAGCGGCAAACGAGTGCATCGCGAGTACGGCTATGTATGCAAGGCTGATGACGACGTGTAACAGGTGAGTCATCCTGCCCCCCTTGGCAGAGTTGATTTATGTCGATGTGCCGTTCCGGGCATGAGTAAAATCAGAGGAGACCAGCGCAAGGTCTACCTGTAATCCGACCATGATCAGGATATCGTCAGCGCGGAGGACCAGGGTATCATCCGGCGAGACGAGAAAAGGTCCGCGCAAAATTGTGACGAGGCGAACCGACGGAGGCAACGCGACCTCAGCCAGTCTCTTCCCGATGACTGGTGACCCTCGGACGATGGTGAGCCGTTCGATGGCCGCTGTGCGAAGACTCAGGTCCTGTTGTAGCGTCAAGAGTTCATGGTGAATCGTTTCCAGCTTGAGCTCGCGAATTTGACTATCGACGTTGAGCAGCGTCTGTTTCAGTTGCTGAATACGATCGCCAGCCTGACCGAGGACCTCTCCCAATTGATTGGATGATGGAGGCGACTCCGGGGTGAGCGGAGATCGTTTCGCAGAAAGTGCGACAATGTGGCGCCCGAGGTCGCCGTGCCCCTGTTCAATCTGGTTCAAAAGGTTCGACGCGTGGTTATGCAACCGGAGAATCTGGACTTTGCGGTTAGCTCGTTCGGAAAGCGCGAGGACGGTCTCATAGATTGCGCTGCCGGTGATCGAGAGTTCCTGCTGGATTCGGCCAAGGAGTTCGAATGACATCAGTCAAAAACCTGTCGTGTCTGATAAGAATGATTATGTCAACTCATGGATATATCTCAATCCGCTCACCCACACTACCCTCGTAGCGTAAAGATTTCAACGGACAGATGTTCGAGGCAGGCAGAGATTACTCCAATGTGTTGAGGCTGCCTGTTGCTCTGGCTAGATTCACGCGAGCGGCGTTCACTTGAAATAAAGCCTCCACCAGGTTTTCACGAGCTCGAGCCACAGCGGTTAACCCATTGGTCAACTCAAAATGGCTTGAGGCTGTAATCACGGCATAGCGTTCACGGGCCAGCTCGAGTTCCTTCGATGCCGCCCGCATACCGGCCTGCGCAATACCGACTTGGTCTCTCGCGGCAGTCAAGCCGGCCATTGCGTCATGCACTTCCATTTTGACATGATTCAGGATGGATTGGAGACGAAGCGCTTCCTGGCGCAATTGACTGCGGGATTCAGCGATACGGCCTTCTCGTTGTCCTCCATCGAAAATTGGCACTTGGAGCAACAGTGCCATATTGTACGTGTCCAGGGTGTTGTTCCAGCGATTCCCAATGAGGCCGTAGTCCCCTTGCGCCACCAACGACGGCAACCGTTCGCCGGTGATAGAGGAATAGGTCAATTCTGTGGCGCGTACGCGTGTCACTTGAGCCATCACCTCCGGCCGCTGCTTCAAGGCATCGTCGACGGCGACCTGAACAGCCGGTCCGTCAAGCACGTCGGTGCGAAATTCATCGCGCAATGACAGCGGTGTGTCATAGGGAAGCGCCAACAAATTAAGCAGGTTCAGTTTGGCACGCTCAACGGAATAGTATGCGACTGACGTCTGCTGCCTCTCGCTGGCAAGCTGGGCGTCGAGCCGAGCAAGGTCAAGACCAGTCGCGACACCTGCGCGCTGTCGCTGATTGATGAGCCCGAGCAGATCGTTCATGACGTGCTGGTTGGCTTCATGCATCTTCACCATGCCCATGGCCTTCAGGCCTTCCATATACGTGAGCGCCACGCTGGCCATCGTGTCGAACTTTCGACTCTCGGACTCAGACTCGCTGACCTGGAGCATTTCGCGTGAGGCGCGCCAGCGCTGGATCAAACTGACGCTCAGTAAGTTTTGCGATGCACTGACCCGCATATCGAAAATGCTGAAAGGGTCGCTCACCACAGGACTGAGCCCGAATGTGCCTCGAAATACCGTCTGTCTGCTTTGCCGAACGCTAGAGGAGAGGTTGGGCAACATTGCTCCCAATTGCGTGTGCACTTGCCCACGAGCCGCCTCAATCCGTTCCCTATAAAGGAGCACATCGGGGTTATTATCAACCGCCGCAGCCAACGCGCCGCGCAAGGTCAAGCTCAATGGCTGAAGTGGAAGCGGCTGGGAGTAAAGGCTGCTCTCCCCTCCTCCAACAGCGCCTGCTGCTTGGCAAGTAAATCCTAAGCATGACGTGGCAAGAACTGTGATTGACATCATGCTGGGAATATTGAAAATCAACGACTTACTCATCGCTCTCTGAGGCTTTCCTTCACAGATTTCAACAACGGGCTGAGGAGATATTCAATCACCCGGCGTTGGCCGGTCTTGATCTCCACGGTGACCGCCATGCCTGGTGACAGATTGACCTCCCTTCCCTCCACATGGATGGTCGTGCGATCCATGCTGACCCTGGTGGGATAGACCAGTCCGACCTTCTCAATCGGCGCGCCGTCGTCGGATACACTCAACACTTTCCCAGGAATGGTGCCATAGAGAGTGAAGGGAAAGGTCTCGACTTTGATCTCGACGATCTGACCATTCTTCACAAACCCCACATCTTTATTTTCAACCTGAGCCGCCACTTCGACAGGATGCTCCTGCGGAACCACGATCAGAAGTTCCTGTGCCGGGGTCACGA
>JAYTTD010000085.1:0-23377 GCA_043745235.1 Nitrospira sp.
TCGGCGAACTGCAAATGGGTCGCCGACTTCACCTATATCTGGACGGCCGAAGGCTGGCTCTATGTCGCCGCCGTGATGGATCTCTTCTCGCGACGGGTGGTCGGATGGTCCATGCGTGCGACGATGACGGCGCAGCTGGTGACCGATGCGTTGGTGATGGCGATCTGGCGGCGAGGCACGCCCCACTCCGTGTTGCATCACTCCGATCGGGGGAGCCAGTATACGAGTGAGCCATTCCAGCGCCTTCTGGCCGACCACGGCGTCACCTGCAGCATGAGTCGGGCGGGCAACGTCTGGGACAATGCGGTAATGGAGAGCTTCTTCTCCTCGCTGAAGACCGAGCGCACGGCCGCGAAGCTATACCGCACGCGAGCCCAGGCCAAGGCCGATGTGTTCGATTACATCGAATGCTTCTATAATCCCCGGCGGCGGCACTCCACGCTGGGATATCTTAGTCCCATGGAGTTCGAAATGAAGGCTGCATTAGTGTAGGTGGGTGTCCACCAAACCAGCAGCAGGCTCATTGACAAGCTTTTCACCCCTCACATATTATGATGACCTCAGACGAGGAGATTATGCAATGGGCTTTGCCATTTCCCCGAAAGAACTGAAAGTAAGCCTTGATAGAGGCGATACATTAGTGTTGGTTGATGTGAGAGAGGAATGGGAGTACTCCCTCGCGAGACTGGATGGCTCAATTTTAATTCCCCTCGGAACGCTCCCTCAATCGCTCGCACAGTTGAGCCGAGACTCGGAAATCATTGCCATCTGCCACCATGGCATGAGAAGCGCCGATGCAACAAATTTCCTGCTTCAACAGGGATTCACCAATGTGAAGAATTTAGTGGGGGGAATTGACGCCTGGTCGACCCAGGTGGATGGAACCGTCCCTCGATATTGACCCAACCCCACGAACACACGCGCTCTCCCCTTTCTTTCTGAACAGCACAGCCAAGTCTAGCTCATGCGCTCTCGGAAATAGTCAACCGTGCGCTTGAGCCCTTCGCTAAGTTCGGTTCTGGGATCCCAGGATAATTCTTGACGGAGCTTCGCAGAATCAATCATGCTCCGTGCCTGTTCGCCACTCTTGGCTGGCCCATGAACTTCCTTACATGTCGAATTCGTGTGAGTGATTAAGATCCTGAGCAAATCGTTAATTGAGGTTTCTTCCCCCGTACCGACATTATACGTCCCCTGTATGTCCTGACCCATCACCGCAAGATTTGCCTCAACGACATCTTCGACGTAGACGAAGTCTCGCGTTTGCCGTCCATTCCCATTGACAATCGCTTGCTCGTTATTGAGCAGCTTCTGAATAAAGATCGCAACCACGCCAGCCTCTCCGTCAGGGTCCTGACGTGGACCGTAGACATTGGCATAGCGTAGACTCACCATTTGAAGCCCGCTCACTCGTTGATAGTAGGATAGATACTGCTCCCCGCACAGTTTGCTGATGCCGTAAGGTGACAGGGGCCGCATGACATGGGACTCAGGTGCAGGATAGATCTCCTGCTCACCGTAGATAGCCCCACCGGAAGAAGAGAACACCACTTTCCGAACACCGTGTCTGACCGCTTGCTGCAGCACATTCAGCATCCCAAGGACATTCACCTGGGCATCAAAAATTGGATCTTCCACAGACTTTCTGACATCCATCTGCGCAGCAAGATGCATGACAATATTGGGCCGTTCGTTTCGAAACACCCGTTCAAGTCGCCAACTCTGAATGTCTAGCTTGAAGAAACGAGCGGCGCGATTGAGATTTCGTCGCTTCCCCGTGGACAGATTGTCCACGACAACAACCTCATGCCCTTCCTGGACAAGGCGATCGACCACATGCGACCCGATAAAACCGGCACCTCCAGTCACGAGTACCTTCATGCATGCCCCCATCGCCTATAAGCCCGTGCCAACATCTGTCCCCCACCTAATCCGATCAGGCTATTATCCCGCGTGTAAAACCAACAAGAATCTCCCGATTCCCTTTTCGTCCTACTACAGGAGAATCAAGCACGCCTTTCAACTGAAGCCCTAAATGAGTGGCACAGGCGATGACCTTTGCAGTCACCGCCTCACGCTGTGCATCATCTCGCACGATTCCCCCTCGTCCCACCTGACCTTTACCGACTTCAAACTGTGGCTTCACTAACGCCACAACCATCGCGGAACTATTGAGTAGGTGGACGACCGCAGGCAATACCAACGTCAGAGAAATAAAAGACACGTCGATCACCGCCAGGTTAATCGGCTCAGGAACCGCTGTACGATCAACATACCGAATGTTGGTCCGTTCGAGCAAGATAACACGCGAATCTTTACGGAGCCTCCACTCAAACTGTCCATAGCCCACGTCGATGGCATAGATGCGGGTGGCTCCTCGCTGCAACAAACAGTCGGTGAACCCACCAGTCGAACACCCAACATCCAAACCGATTGCCCCTCTCGGGTCTATATGAAAGGCCTCAAGGGCCGCAGCCAATTTGTCACCCGATCGACTGACGAACAATGCAGGCCGCACGATTTCGATCCGCGCATCAGGCAGCACCAATTTGGCAGGCTTATCCACCATGATCCCGTCAATGAAAACTCCGCCCGCCAAGACCGTTCTGGCCGCGGCCTCCCGACTGGACACTAAACCACGAACCGCAAGCACACGGTCCAACCGTTCTTTGTGAACACGCAGGGGGGGGGCCATAGAGATTAGGAAAACCACTCATCGGAACATGGACGAAGATAGAAGCCAGTACTAAGGAACCTAGGAGGACGGTTCATCGGCTTCGTCGTCTGGAGAGTACGCATGGATTCGTTTCTTACCATTCTTATCTTGCACAAGTATTTCAACCTTGTGTTCGGCCTCCTCCAAAACCTTGAGACAATTCTTTGAGAGGCGAATACCTTCTTCAAAGATTTTGAGCGATTCGTCTAGCGGAAGATCGCTTTTTTCCAGTTCACCAACAATCGCTTCCAAGCGCGCCATCGCCTGTTCAAATTTTACTGCTGCCACTACACGCCTCGTTGTTATATGGGTGGAGGCTTATTATACTCGACTGCACCGCGGTTTTAAACTGAGGAATCGTCACACACACGCGTGACTATGCAACTCAACCGCCCACTTGCCAATTGAGCCTCCAACTCCTGTCCAACCCCTACGTCATTCGCTCGGTGGAGAACTTGACCAGCCGGGACCGTTTGGAGAATACTGTAGCCTCGTCCAAGAATCGCCAAGGGACTCAGGGTATTGAGCTGCGCCAGCGTCGCGTGAATCTGATGACGATGCTGCGCTAATATCACCCCCATCTGCCCTTCAAGGCGCTTTGAGAATTGCGGGACTGTCGCCAGACCCTGTTTAATCGCAAGAATAGGATTGAGGCTGGATAGATCGCGCTGCACCTCGTGAACCCGTTCACGCCCTGACGTGAGCAATTGTTGGACCATCGCGCGCAATCGATCCCCCATATCATCTGTCCGTTGCGCCGTTTCCTGGAGACGGAAGCGTACATCCGTTACCCCTCGAATGCCGGCATTGAGCCGCTGCCGCTCGAAGGTACAATGCCGGAGCATTACCTGTCCCATACGGACCTTCAGCTCCCGCAATCGTTCCACAATCACAGCCAACACCGGAACCACAGCCTCCGCTGCCGCCGATGGCGTCGGCACTCGGAGATCGGCGACAAAATCGGCAAGCGTCACATCGATTTCATGGCCGACAGCCGACACCACTGGGACATGGGAGGCCGCAATGGCGCGCACCACGATCTCCTCGTTAAAACTCCAGAGGTCTTCCAACGATCCGCCGCCTCGCCCGACAATGATGACATCCACAGAACCCAACTCATTCAAGGCAGTCAGCGCCTCGGCAATTTGACGTCCAGCACTCTCCCCCTGAACTTGAACCGGGGCGATAAGAATATGGAGTGTCGGCCAGCGTCGCCTAAGAACAGCGAGGATATCACGAATGGCTGCGCCGGTCAGCGATGTGACGACACCCACCGTCCGAGGAAATGCCGGAATCGACTTTTTTCTTTCTTGATCGAACAGCCCCTCGACCGCCAATCGTTCCTTTAGTTGTTCAAATGCCAGCTGCAGCGCGCCGATTCCCTTTGGCTCTACCGTGTCGAGTACGATCTGATACTCTCCGCGTAGTTCGTAGACCGTGAGCCGCCCCCGCACGATAACGTGTAGTCCTTCTTGCAAGGCAAAACGCAGCCGCACCGCGCTGGATCGGAATAGCACCGCGCGAATCTGGCTCGTCTTGTCCTTGAGTGTGCAATAGACGTGTCCCGATCCGGGAGCACGGAGATTGGAGATCTCTCCTTCTACCCAGATATCGGAGAATTGATCTTCGATTGAACTACGAAGCAGCCCCGTCAACTCCGAAACCGTGACAATCCGTTTCGGAAGAGCGGCCTGAGAGAAGGAAGAAGGGAAACCAAGAGAGCTCGTGATGAGTCTCCTTTAATCGATGATGCGAACTCGTTCGATCGACAGCGCCTTGCCAAGTCGCGCATCAAGTTCGAGCAGCACCGCGCAAAAGACGGAAGGACCCGAGGCCACTTCAAAACGCCGTGGCATTCCGGTCAAGAACTTTTCGATCGCCAACTCTTTCTTCACGCCGATCACGGAATGGAGTGGACCAGTCATCCCGATATCCGTCATGTACGCGGTCCCCTTCGGGAGAATCTGATCATCGGCCGTTTGCACATGCGTATGAGTACCGACCACAGCGACGACCTCTCCGTCCAGATAGTGCCCCATCGCCATTTTCTCTGATGTAGCCTCCGCATGCATGTCAACAATCACGGCAGCCGTTCGTTTCTTCAATGCGGCCAATTCTTTTTTAGCTACCTGGAACGGACAATCCAATGTCGGCATATACGCCCGTCCCATCAGCTGGAGGACGCCGAGCTGCTCCCCGCCGGCCGACTCGACCACCACACTGCCATGACCTGGCACACCACCCGGATAGTTAGCCGGGCGAAGTAGCCGTGGCTCTCGGGGAAAGTAGTCGAGGATTTCCTTCTTATCCCACGCATGATTTCCGGTCGTAATCACCGCGAGGCCGAGGTCGAACAACTCTTCTGCTAACTCCGGCGTGATACCAAACCCGCCGGCCGCGTTCTCTCCATTCCCTATTACAATGTCAATTTGCCGCTGAGCCACCAACCTGGGAACAGCCCTCGCCAACGCTCGACGCCCAGGCTCTCCAAAGATATCACCAATAAAGAGCACCTTCACTTGGCATACTCCACATACCGACTCTCGCGAATGACGGTCACTCTGATCGTGCCGGGATAGGTCAACTCCTGCTCAATCTTCTTCGCCAGATCCCGAGACAGTTGGAACGACTCGGCATCGGTAATATCTTCTTGTCGAACGATGACGCGAATTTCTCTGCCCGCTTGGATGGCATACGCCTTCTGCACCCCTTTGATCGTCGTGGCAAGCGACTCCAGTTTCTCCAACCGCTTGACGTAGGTCTCCAAGGCTTCTCGTCTAGCCCCAGGCCTGGCTGCAGACAACGCTTCAGCCGCCGCAACCAAAACCGATTCCGGACAAATCGGCTCCACTTGCTCATGGTGCCCCGCAATGGCATTCACAATTTTCTCGCTTTCGCCATACTTCTTGGCAATTTCAGCACCCAGCATGGCATGCGGGCCTTCTTCTTCGTGACTGACGGCTTTCCCGATGTCGTGCAGCAGCGCCCCCCGTCTCGCTAGCTTCACATCAAGACCAAGCTCCGACGCCATGATGCCACAAATATACGCGGCTTCACGTGAGTGATAGAGATTGTTTTGTCCGTAACTGGTCCGATACTTGAGCCGACCGAGCACCTTGATCAACTCCGGATGAAAATCCGAGAGCCCCAACTCAAAGATGATTTTCTCGGCCTCGTCATACATGAGCTTATCGATATCGATTTTGACTTTCTCGACAATCTCCTCGATCCGCGTTGGATGAATGCGCCCGTCATGCATTAATCGTTCAAGCGAGACCTTGGCGATTTCGCGGCGCAGCGGATCGAAGCCCGACACGATGACAGCTTCAGGCGTCTCATCGATAATCAGATCGATCCCAGTTGCAGCTTCGATCGCACGGATGTTTCGTCCTTCCCGCCCAATAATTCTCCCCTTCATCGCGTCATTCGGAATCGGCACGACAGAAATCGTGGATTCGGATACGTAATCACGCACCACACGTTGAATCGAGGTAGTAATAATCTCGCGTGCTTCTCGTTCCGCATTCTCCCGCGCCTCTTCTAACGTCCGCTTCGCATGCCCGACAGCCTCAAGCCGCGCCTGGCTTTCCATCTCTTGAATAAGCTGCTTCTTCGCTTCGTCGGCCGTCATCCCCGCAACGCGTTCCAACGCCTCACGATGCTCCTTCTCCACTCGAGTACAGGCCACCTCCTTGGCCGTCAACTTCTCCTCCCGCTTCGCCAGCTCCAGATCTCGCTTCTGAAGATCACTTTCCCGCTTGTCTATCGTACTGATCCGTTTCTCGAGGGCCTCATCTCGCTGGACCACACGCTTTTCTGCAACAGCGAGCTCCGCCATTTTGGCCTTTTGTTCTTTCTCACTCTCCGCTTTCGACTGCAGCAGAAGATCTTTCGCTTCCAGCTTCGCTTCTTTGACGATGTTCTCGGCCTCCCGCTGAGCGTTCTGCGCAACCTGGCGTAGCTGCTCCTCTCCCTGAACCCTTTTCGCAGTGCCCGATGAGCGACGGATCAGCTCGAAGATACCGATTCCGAGCAATCCTCCAACGAGTCCTGTCAACAGATAGGCAATAATTGAGACTGACATTGGGACTTACCCCCCTTACAGTCGCGAGACGAGAAGAATCCTGCTTCCCAGCCTCGTTTGATACGAAGGTTATTCGACAATCCTGAATGAGAAGGAATCGCAGTGGGAAGATAAGGGAAAAGAAGAGGACGGCCAGAAACGCGGTCTACAGACTTACTCCGAGAACGGACTCCATGGAGATGGCTGTCTTGCTGGACTGAGATGACGAGTACGTCCTGTGCTGGACAGATCCTTCGGTGTCCCTCTGCGTCGGTACACTCTCATCCGCATGAGAGGATTCAGTGCGGGAACCGGAAGCAGCCGCAGGCCATTTCCGTAGACCGAACTTCTTGACGGCAGCATAGACTCCATGGCCTTGCCCAACATCTCCAAGAGGTTATATATGAGGTGGACGAACCCTTGTGCATATTCTAACTGTCTCAATTTTTCCAGCATCAAGAACCCATATCCATTCTGTGGTGACTGTATCGTATCCTCGGATTACTGAACCGGTTCAAGCATGACCTAATCGTATCCCTCTCGTAAAATCCACTACGCCCCAACGAATTGAACTTACGATAACAAAGGGGGCCACCCTTTGCAAGTTCAATCTAGCGAAAGAGCGAGGTTGGGACCTGTTCCTCAATCGACTCCATGAGCGACTTCATCCGCCGCTCGACATCCGCCTCACCTTGAGCACGCTTCCGTTCGAGATCAAACAACTGATGAGCTAAATTGAGGGCGGTTAGCACGGCGAGTTTGGAGGGAGTCGTCGTATTCATCCCCTCCGCGAGATGACGCATCTGGCTATCGACAAAGCTTGCGAGACGCCGGACATCGCCCTCGTCCGCTTCGCCACGAATTGCGTATCGTTGGCCGTAAATTTCCACATCAATGGTCTTAGTCAAGGGCCACCTCCTTGCGTTCTTCAAAGCACTCCAACAGCTCAATGTCGCCGAGAACTTTTTCTATACGAGACTTGATATCGACACGCTCTTGCTCCCACCGTCGATTCGAATCATCCTTCTCCGCAAGTCGTTGTCGAACCACTCTCAATTCGTCTTCAGCTGCGGCATTCTTTTTCTTCAGCTCTTGAACGAGCTTCACCAAATCCCTAATACGACTTTCGAGCGCGTCCAATCGATCGAGCGCCATTCCCTTACTCTCTCCCCTAAGAAGCCCCTACAGGTTGTGGTGCACTATAGAAACTTGCCTGGATCTTGTCAAGAAATAGCCCTCAGGAGGCTTTGTCTAGCCGTATATATTCTCGGTAACTTCGCAGCACGCGCTTCACATACTGACGCGTCTCCTGATACGGGATCAATTCAACAAACTCATCCTGACTTCGACCGCGGTGTAGGGCAATCCAGCTTCCGACAGCGATTGGTCCTGCATTGTATGAAGCAATGGTATGCGCGACATTGCCTGAAAATTGTTCGAGTAACTGTTCGACGTAGTGAACGCCGATCCGAATATTAGTCTCTTGATCGAAGAGGTCATCCCGTCCGACCGCAGAAAGCCCCAGTCGCTGCGCGAGATTATTCGCGGTTCCCGGCATCACCTGCATCAGGCCAATTGCACCGACCCGCGATACAGCCCGCCAATCGTACTGACTCTCCTCTCGAATGATCGCCGCCACCAGATAGGGATCGACACCGCGTGCGCCCTGGCCCTTGATCGTGGGAAGGAGACCTGTTGGATAGGCCACCTTCCACAGCGACGGGTCGACCACCCCGCCGGTCCGCTCTAATTTATCGCGGAACCTGGCCCTCACTAGTCTGAGCGCATGATGGTAGGCACCCACCTCGTTCAACATCGTCGCAAGCGCCATGAGGACGTCTGGGTCTCGGCTATAGCGATCGGTCAACCCCGCCAACTCTCGCGCGGCATCCGAGTCCAACCCCAACGTCTTGAGTTCAATGGCTCGACGGTAGGCCAGTTGCTGCCCGATCTCCGCTCTGGTAGACACCACACGTGAGGCCTCACCATTCGCAGACGTGCCACCGTTCACCGCGACGGTCGCCAGACTTGGTTCTGATGCAGGAGGCTCCGACAACGGAAGGTCGATCCGTTCGCGTGCCAGTTGGCAATAATAGGTATAGACGTATCGTTGGCAGAGTTGCATATATACATCACGAGCGTGAGGCTGTTGGCTCAATTCGGTCGCGCGCGCCATCCAATACAGCGCCTGTGGCTCAAAATCGCTGTCGTGCTGATCGGCAAGTAGACGCAGTTCGTCAACTGCCTCACGATAGCGCGCCATACGGTAATACACCCAGCCCACGCGCCACCGTGCCTCGGCTCGCTGAGACGCCGGCTCTCCAACCTTTGCCACCTGTCGGTACCGCACAATCGCGTCGTCAAAGCGGCCCTGATCTTCCAACCAAATCCCAGCGAACATGGTGATCTGGCCCTTCTGCTCTGCAGAGAGCGAAGATGTCGGCAGCGTGCGGACGAGATCTAACAACTTGTCCCCCTGTCCTTGTCGAAGATAGACACGCGCGAGCCAGACCGACGCTTCCTGGGACTCCGTCCCCCCGTCTTTTACCAGCGCACGGAACGTCTCTCGGGCTTGGTCATACTGTTTCAACCGGACCTGCGCGAGGCCGAGCTTCAGCTTGGCCTCGGCACGCCGAGGCGACTGTGAATCAGCCGCAAGAAACTTTTGGAGTTCCTCAATCGCTTCGGCATGGAAGGATTGTCCAAGATATACCTGAGCCCGGGCAAGCCGGTCACCCGATTGAACCACCCAAGGCTCGCCACCAAGATTCGAAGCCAGTTGCGTTTCCGCTTCTTTCGCTTCTGCGCTGTACGCAAACCGAACCCAGATGTGCATCAGAGTCTTGCGGCCTTCAGGGATGTTGTTCTCTCGCAGCAGGCAGACGCCTCGCCGAAGAAGCGCCTGGGGAATCCCTGGTTCCTTATCATCCAGTTCCACCGCTTTTGCAAACCACGCCGTCGCTTCCGGACAACTCGACGCTTGATACCACGCTTCCCCTGCTCGATACGCGGCCTTGGTCAGCAGAGAGGATTCGGGCACCGCCTGCGGAATGCTTTCGAACATGTCCGCCGCCTGTTTGGTATCTCCCAGATTCAACAACGCCTCCCCCGTCCATAGTCGGATATAGTCATCCAAGAGCGGAACGTCTCGCTGTGCGGCGCGGAGAAAGTACATCGCCCTCGCAGGGTCTCGCTCAAGAAGCAAGAATCCGGACAACAGTCCTGCGCGCTTGGCCCAGAGTGTGGCGGGGAAACGCTCCATCAGCCGTTGCAACCGTTCAAGCTTGAGCAACAAGACTTGCTCTTTATTGAGGGCCTTGCCGAGCCGCTCCCTCGGCAGTGCTGAAGCGTGAAAGCAATCTTCCGGGTTCTCACACGCGTCACTGTCACTCGACATCGACGGAGAGGAAGGATCGGCGGATGCTCGGTCGGAAAGCAGCGCAAACCCACAGAAGCCAATAGACATGGCGAAGAGCATATTTCGTATGACCGGTTGATGTAGATAGTCGCGCACCCGTCGTCTCCCACTCAATCTGTAACATAAACATATATAGCAGTGTGCCTCCTCTGTTGCCAGCAGAGCGCGTGAGCCCTGCACCTTGTTCCACTTTTTGAAGCTATGGTAGGCTACCCTCATGCGGCACGAAAAAGACGCCTTCCCAGCACGCACGGCCCCCACAAACCTCTTGGCCTTTGATGAAGAAGGTATGGGCCGGCTCGTGCAGCAATTCGGGTGGCCCCGCTACCGGACCGGTCAGATTTTGCGCTGGCTCTATCAACGTCGAGCCCAAGACATTTGCCAGATGACGGACCTCGGCTTAGCAGAACGAGCAGTGCTCGCCTCACAAACCACGATTCAACGAGCCGCAGGCTGCACAGTCTTTCAATCGGTCGATCACACGAGAAAATTAGTACTCACGCTCAACGATGGCCTGACCGTCGAAACGGTGCTGATTCCAGATGAAGACCGCCTCACCCTCTGTGTGTCGACGCAGGTCGGCTGTACTCTGGATTGCGGATTCTGCCTGACCGGCACGATGGGGTTGAAACGCAACTTGAAGCCGCATGAAATCATGGAGCAGGTGCTGACCGCCCAAGATCGCCTCGACTCGGGTGAACGAATCACCAACCTCGTCTTTATGGGGATGGGCGAGCCCTTGGCCAACATAGAGGCCTTGTCAGAAGCCATTCGGCGACTGACCAACAAACCCTGGGGGCTCGGATGGTCACCGAGACGCATCACGGTCTCGACTGCTGGCCTGGCGGCGCGATTGAAAGATATCGCGCCACTCGGCGTCAATCTGGCTATCTCGCTGAATGCCACGACGGATGACCAGCGTGCCAGTCTGATGCCGGCCGTCAATGGTATCGCCTCGCTCAAAACATTGCTTGCCGCCTGCCGGCGTTACCCCTTGCCGCCGACCCGAAGACTCACCTTCGAGTACGTGCTGCTGGCTGGGGTAAATGACCACACCGACGATGCTCACCGGCTCACCAAGCTCGTCCGCGGGATCGCCTGCAAAATCAATCTGATTCCGTTCAATGAATTTCCCGGGAGTCCCTTTCGCCGCCCGTCGGAATGCGATATTTCAGCCTTTCAAGCCATCGTGCGACAAGCAGGCCTCGATGTGTTTGTCCGTAGGAGCCGAGGGCGTGACGTCCTTGGCGCCTGCGGCCAATTGGGTAATCTCTCACCCGAATACGCAGCACGTGCCTTGACACAAATCGAAGCCCGTTGCTAGCATGCAGTGTGCGCACCGCCCAAACATGACCTGGCTGTATTGTCGACACATCATGCACATATCGTGGTTGATTGCCGCGGGCAGTCTTCTCTTCGCGTTCGTGTTCCCATCGCCCGCCAGCGCAATGGAACCTCGTGAGTTCATCCTTTCTAATGGGATGAAAGTCCTGTTAGTCGAAGTTCCCAAAGCTCCGGTTGCCACTGTCCAAGTCTGGTACAAAGTCGGCTCACGCAACGAAGTCATGGGCCGGGCGGGCTTATCCCACATGCTTGAACATATGATGTTCAAGGGCACCGCAAAATATCCCAAAGGCACCTTCTCCCGTCTCATTCGTAAGAGCGGTGGAATGGACAACGCCTTCACGAGCCAGGACTTCACCGCCTACTTCGAGAATCTTGCAGCCGACCGCGTCGAGCTGGCCCTGGAGCTCGAGGCCGATCGCATGCAGGGACTCATACTCGAGATGAGTGAGTTGACGACGGAGCGAGAGGTCGTGAAGGAAGAACGACGCCTTCGCACGGAGGACGACCCACAAGGCGCACTGGTCGAGGCGCTCTTCGCCCAGGCCTATCTCAGTCATCCGTACCATTGGCCGGTGATCGGCTGGTTCGGCGACCTGGATGCGATGACTCTGGATGACTTGCAACGACACTACGACACCTATTACTCACCCAACAATGCGACCCTGGTCGTGGTGGGCGACATCAAAGCCGACAGCCTGCTCTCCACGATCAAACAGCTGTTCGAACCGATTCCGCGAGGACCGGAACCCAAGCCGATCGCCGCCATGGAATCGGAACAAAAAGGTGAGCGCCGCTTCCTCCTCAAGCGAGATGCGCAGGTCCCTTTCGTCATGATGGGCTATCGTGTGCCGAATTTTACGAGCGAAGACTCCTACGCGCTCGACATTCTGGATTCGATTCTGTCGCATGGGAAAAGTTCACGCCTGTACCAGAACCTCGTGTATGAGCAGAAATCGTCGCTTGCAGTCGGAGCAGAATACAGCTTGCTGCAGACCGATCCTGGGCTGTTCTACTTCTATGCTCTCGTGAGCCCAGGCCAAAAACCTGAAGTAGTCGAAGAAGCCCTTTATCGAGAGATCAAACGGCTCCAGACCGATCCGCCGACTGAGCTGGAGCTCCAACGGGCAAAGAACCAGGTCGAAGCCACCCATGTTTTTGAACAGGACTCCAACTTCCGGCATGCCATGCTGCTCGGACAGGCTGAGTCCGTCGGCGCTGGGTGGCGAAAAATCGACCAGTTTGTCGAGCGGATCCGGGCGGTGACGACCACAGATATTCAGCGTGTCGCCCGCCAATACTTGACGGAAGACAATCGGACCGTCGGCACGTTGATTCCCGTGCCTCCTAAACAACCAGAGACGCCCCCCACTGCCGCGCAGCAGGGAAGGCCTTAGTATGTCAACGACGAGACAGCGGCCTCTCGCGCCTCGACGACAGGTGATCCTGGCCCTCGTGATGGGATTCTGTGCCGCCATCTTGGGGAACGGTCCCAGTGTGGCAGCAGAGATCGTCCCGACAAAATTTGTGACTCCAAACGGCATCACGGTGCTCGTCCTTGAACAACATTTCCTGCCCATCGTTGAAATCCACACACTGATCAAAACCGGTTCCGCCCAAGATCCTCCCGACAAAGCTGGACTCGCGAACCTCGTCGCCAGCCTCTTGGACGAAGGAACGATCACACGCACGTCGCAACAGCTGGCAGAGCAAATCGATTTCGTCGGCGGGACGCTGGAAGCCAAAGCCTCAGAGGATTTCACCACCGCCTCCGCCCGCGTACTCAAGAAAGACATTGATCTCGGTTTTACCCTGCTCGCGGACATGCTACAACACCCCGCATTTCATAAGCAGGAGTTCGAACGGATTCGCACCCAACTTCTGGGCGAGATGGTGAGCGACAACGACGACCCGGGCCATATCGCCATGAAGGCCTTCAATCAACTCGTCTTCCACGGACACCCCTACCGTTGGCCCGTCAATGGAATGGAGGAGACGCTTCACAAGATCACTTTGGCTGACGTGCAGGCCTTCTACGGACGGGAATACTCCCCTTCCCAAGTCATTCTGACCATCGTCGGCGATGTCACGATTGAGCAAGCCACTGCACTCGTACAAACCCATTTTGGAGCCTGGAAAAAAGGGGCCGCGACATCACGGAATACGAAAAAGCCTTCGCCGGTCGAACGGAGAACCGTCCAACTGATCGAGAAAGATCTCACCCAATCCACCATTGTGCTTGGTCATGGGGGCCTCCCGCGCACTCACCCTGATTTTTATTCAGTTACAGTAATGAATTACATTCTGGGAGCCGGTGGATTTTCCTCCCGTTTGATGGATTCGATTCGTGATAAACAGGGATTGGCCTATGGGATCATGAGCCACTTCGACGCCCGGCTGATGCCCGGTTCATTCTGGGTCAACCTCCAAACCAAGACGGAGACGACGAATCAAGCCATCACCGGCGTCCTGTCTGAAATCAAGTCCATTCGTGACGCACCCGTGTCTGAGCAGGAACTAGCCGAGGCCAAATCATTCTTAATGGGCAGCTTCCCGCTACGATTCGATTCCACCGCGAAACTCGCCCAAGTGCTCGCCCAAGTGGAGTTCTATGGCCTGGGATTTGAATATTTTTCGGAATACCCAAAATGGATAGAACGGGTGACAAAGGAAGATGTGCAGCGCGTCGCGAAACAGTACCTAGACCCCAAGCGATACGCCTTAGTAGTGGTGGGCAACATCGCCAAAGCGAAGGTCAAACACTAAGCACCAGAGTCGCAACTCTGAGGTCAGAAATTCATGATGACCGAATCCCTCCACGGTAAACTCGATACACTCCGCCAGGTCATCTCAGACATGCAGTCTGTCCTGGTCGCCTTCTCCGGCGGGATCGACAGCACCGTCGTCCTGAAAATCGCCCATGAACAACTCGGTGAACAGGCACTGGCCGTCACCGCTGTCTCACCGACATTTCCCACGATCGAACTCGACGGCGCGAAGCAGGTCGCCTCCGAGATCGGCGCACGGCATGAACTGGTCCACACCGATCAACTCGATATTCCAGCCTTTGTGCAAAACGATGCAACCCGCTGTTTCCATTGCAAGACCGATCTCTATCAATTGCTGGACGGACTGCGCGAACCACGCGCAAGCCGATGGATTGCAGATGGGACGAATCTCGACGATCTCGGGGATGATCGACCAGGAATCAAAGCCGCACGCGAGTGGGGAGTGCGAAGCCCATTGGTCGAAGCCTCTCTCTCAAAGTCCGATGTGCGAGCACTCGCCCAGGCCTTGGGACTCTCAAATTGGGATAAGCCGGCAGCCGCCTGCCTCTCTTCAAGAATTCCTCGCGGCATACCAATCACGATCGGCAGTCTCCGTCGCGTTGAGCAGGCTGAAGACATTCTACAGGCTGAGGGATTTCGCCATGTGCGTGTCAGGGAGCACGGAGAGGTGGCACGAATCGAAGTCGGCGCAGAGGAGTTTTCTCGGCTGAATCAGCCCGACCTGCGCGCACACATCAGCGCCCGCCTCCGCAAGGCCGGGTTTCGTTTCGTCTGTGTAGATTTGGAAGGATATAGACCGGGCGGGGTCAGCCTAGGCTGACCCCGCCAGATTTAAGAATTAGCGTTGGTAGGATTTTGACAGCGCTTCGAGCGCCTCGTCTGCGAATTTCCGGTGGTCCGCCTCATTCAGACTTCGCTGCACGACCTTCTCCGCAACCAACAAGGCCAAATCGGTGGTTTGTGCGCGAATATCCTGAATCGCCTTGCGCCGCTCATGATCGATCTCACGCGTCGCATCGCCCTTGATCCGCTCAGCTTCGGCCGTGAGCCGCTGCTCATTTTCCTCCATGAGCCGCTGCGCCCGTTCCTTTGCGGCGGCGAGAATGCCTTCTGCCTCTTTCGCAGCATTGTTCAGTTTGGCCTCGTACTCCTTGAGTTTCCGTTCGGCCTCTGACCGGTGACGTTCGGCTTGATCGAGGCTGTCCTTAATTTTCTTTTCCCGTTCTTCCAATGCACTCAAGATGCCGGGAAAGGCATACTTGTAGAGCACGAAGAAGAGAATCGCGAACGACAGGACTTCCCAGAAAATCAAGGAAGAAAAAAAATCAGATTCAAACTGCGGCATAGTTCACATCAGAAAGGTTGAGGCTGAGGCTGAGATTCGGTCCTCAGCCATAACCCAAACCTACGCCTGCTCCTATTTACGGAGGCCCATGATGATAAAGGCAATGACCAGGCCGTACAGCGCGATGGCTTCCACCAGCGCGAACCCGATCCACATATACTTTCCGACGCGAGCTTCCGCTTCCGGCTGGCGCGCCACCGCTTCAATCATCTTTCCGAAGATGTAGCCGATCCCTACACCGGCTCCGGCAAACCCTGCCGCGGCTAAACCCATGCCTAATAACGCTGCTGCTGCTGAATCCATTGTGTCCTACTCCTCCCTTGTCTGAACTCACACGCGCTAATGCGCATGCTCATCATGGCCGTGCAAATGGAATGCGTCTCCCAGGTAGACGCAGGTCAACACGGTAAAAATATAAGCCTGAATGAATGCGATGCCAACTTCCAATCCGTTCATCGCAATCGTAAACGCAAAGGGCAACCACCCGATCAACAATCCGCCGCTGATCGATAGGCCGAACAGGACTCCGAGAATCACATGGCCGGCCGTCATATTCGCAAACAACCGAACAGCCAGCGAAATAGGCCGGGCCAACTGGCTGATCAACTCGATCGGTATCATCAACGGCAACAACCATCCTGGCGTACCGGGCGGTATAAGAATGCCCAGGAACTTTATACCGTGCAACAAGAATCCCAGGACCACGCTGAGCCCATAGACGAGACAGGCAAACACAGCTGTCACGACAATCTGACTCGTCACGGTGTAGCTGCCAGGAATCAACCCGATAAGATTACAGAAAAGAATGAAAAGAAATAGTGTGGCAATGAGGGGGAAAAATCGCATTCCCTCTTTGCCCATCGTATCCATTATGATGCCGCGAATGAAATCCACCATGATCTCCGCCATGCTCTGCAGCTTGCCAGGCACCAGCTTGCGTGCCGATCCTGCCATCACCATGAGCACCGCCACCAAGGAGACGACCACCCACATGATGACAACGGCTTTATTAATGGAAATATCCAATCCGCCTAGCGAAATCGATACCCAGTTGTGGAGCTCGAACGGATGAAGTGGACTTTCTTCCATAGCGCTTTCGTACTTTCTATTGAACCGCGTTATGTCTTCGGCCACCGTTGCGCCGACCGGTACGCATTCCTGATCCCAGTCACAATACCCAACACCAGACCTCCGGCCATCCCCCAAGGTGTGGAGGCGAAAAGGTAGGTGTCACACACCCAACCCAATCCTCCTCCGACAATCAGCGCAGCAAGCAGATCGGTTGCAATCCTGACCGCTTGGCCAAGCCCTGCGTACAATGGATCTTGTGGAGGAGGCATGTCTACCCACGGAGGAGAGTGCCATGCAGCCCATAACGCAAGGACTCTGCCGATGGCGGGCGCACAATTCAAGCAGAATCATCCTAAATTTGTCAAGCCGACGCACGATTCTCCGTACATATCTAACAGGCCGTCCTCCGTGGGTTTGGGTGACACTAACGGGAGTCGCATCAGGGAGTCCCATCCCCCATGCGGCCGGTGAGCCTGAGATCGGGCAGACAGGCATCGGCTTCGGGGATCAAGCACGAGAGGTCAGTAGCCCGACCCCTCCCCCAGCCCCTGCCGTTGTAGGCCTGCGTCCTGGCTCGGACCGCGCAAAGACGAGAGTCCGCGCTGTACGTGTCTGCCGTTCCCTCGACGACGAGGGACTATCGAATATTTATGGAAGCATTGCGCTAACAGGCTGTTCCTGTCTTAACTAGGGCAAGCCTATCCCGGTGTACTTTCGGGAAGATCTCTTGTGCGGTTTTGATCCATACCAAGGGTTTGGATGGACCTCAAACGGAGTAATGTTAGCTCTTGTAGTGTGCGACACAGTCCGTCAGCGTAAGAAGACCGTTATGGGATCTGTCTCGTCCGTTTGGTTTGTCTTGTTTGTTTGGTTGAACCAGACTAAGCGGATACAACAGAGCACCCAGATGAACCAAATCAACCAGACAAACCCGACCAGTCCCGCCTGTCTCGCTCCGCTATCCTGCGTGGTGTCCCAAACATGCAAGCCATCAATGTTCTGCTGTGTCGAAATAGAACTTCCGCCCCCTGCTGGAGCCCTGCTACCAAAGCTTAGATCGGTAACGGCGAACAACCTTCGGCTCGACTAGTCACGAGCGCGTATGCGCATATTTCCTGGAGTACAACCTGCCAGACCAACGCCATGAGGGTGGGTGAGCGCACGAATGGTCGATGCCGACGGTGCAAAAGAACGGGATACCATCCATCTCGTAGTCGGCATATTCTATCAACGTGTCTTGGCTAAATCGCCTCTTCGCATAGGTCCGTTGATAGACCCCTTGCCAGCCTTCATAAGCTCAGGAGCGAGTACTGAATCGAACGTGGCTAAAGTCGTTGGATACAAGCAAGTGATTATACAAAATTCATCTTTAAGAACAATGGGATAGCTTGACATGCCAGCGGTCTTCACGCAGACTGCCGTTCATGCAGGAACAGACAGAGCAAACTCTTCTTGCCAAGCTTGCTGAACGCGCCGGCATCGCGAATGACTATCATGATATTGCAGGCACTCTTCACCTTACATCTGATGACACCCGCCGCGCCATCCTGACTGCCATGGGCTTTACCGTCGATTCGGCCACATCGCTGTCACAGGCATTGCAAGAATGGGATGAGGCACCGTGGCAACGCCCCTGCGACCCAGTGCGGATCCTGCGTGACAGTGAGACAGGACCCCCTGTGTCCTGTTATCTGATGCTCGAGGACGGGACAGAAGAGTCCATCGCAGTGGAGTGGCAGATCCGTGATGAAGCGAATGCCGTGGTGCAAGAAGGACAGGCAGGACCTGGGCTTTCCGCTGTGGAAGTCCGTTTTCTTTATGGCCGGCGGCATGTGCGTGTCGAGATACCTGCCCCCCATGATCTCTCGCTCGGGTACTACAGTATGACAGTGCGGGCTGAAGGCTTAGTCGGAGGAATCGTGGGAACAATGCGTATCATCGTGGCGCCGCGCCAGTGCTATGCCCCACCATGGCTTGAGGCAAACCAACGAATGTGGGGACTAGCCTTGCAGCTCTACTCGTTATCTTCCGATCGTAATTGGGGGAGCGGCGACTTCACCGATCTTGGACGGATTGTGGAGTGGGCTGGAAAGGAGCTCGGCGCCGGAGTCATCGGGCTCAATCCTCTGCACGCACTGCGAAATACCACGCCGTATCACATCAGCCCCTATGCGCCATACAGCCGACTGTATCTTAATGAACTCTATATCGACCTCGAGCGGCTGCCGGAATTTTATGGGTCAGAGGAGGCGCAGCAGCAATTTCGTGCTCCCGAGTTTCAATCCAAGCTTCAGGCATTGAGAAAGAGCCAGCAGGTGGACTACGACGCCATTGCAACCGCTAAGCGCACCATGCTCAGCATGGCCTACCGCAAATTCCTCACGGAGGCCTACAGCGGAGAGGAGCCGAATCTCCAACCGAAGACGGAACGCGCCTGGCGCTTGGAGGAGTTTATCCAGTCTGAGAGCACACCGCTCGAGCTGTATGCCATCTTTCAGACGTTGGAAGAAGAACGCCGGCTTATTCAATCCAAGTCGGCCACCTGGCATGATTGGCCTAACCAATTTCTGACGCCTGGCCAACCGGCTCATGAATATGCGAAACGACAGCGGAAACGCATTCGCTTCTTTCAATACATTCAGTGGGTGGCACACGAACAACTGAACGAGATCAGATTGATGGCTAAGCAGTTGGGGATGCCGATCGGCCTGTATCAGGACCTGGCGCTTGGTGCCGACCGGAATGGGGCCGAGGCCTGGATCTATCAATCGGTGCTGGCGCTTGGTGCCGACTGCGGCTGCCCGCCGGACGCGTTTGCCCCAGAGGGACAAAACTGGGGCTTGCCCCCGATGAACCCCCATGCGCTACGTGCCAGCGGCTATGAGCTGATGATCCAGCTGCTGCGCAATAATTTCCGATCCGGCGGAGCTATTCGATTGGACCATGTGATGGCATTCTTCCGTCTCTTCTGGATTCCGCGCGGGAGGCCTGCGTCCGAGGGGACGTATGTGCAGTACCCCTTTGAAGACTTGTTGGCGATCGTGGCATTGGAGAGCGTTCGATCCAAGACCCTCATAATCGGAGAAGATCTCGGCACGGTTCCCGATTGGGTCAGAGAGCAGTTGGTAAAAGCGAGAATCCTATCTTATCGCGTGTTCTACTTCGAGCGCGATGCAAACGGTGCAATGAAGTCGCCTGGCGACTACCCCCTGCAATCGTTGGCTGTAGCCACGACACACGACTTACCGACGCTCACTGGTTTTTGGTCCGGCGAGGATTTGCATGTACGCGCGAGGTTGGGCGCCTTTACGGATGACGCGGCGCAACGTCATGCCTGGGAAGAACGCCATCGCGACAAGGCAGGCATCATCAATGCGCTTATGCGGGAAAGCCTCCTGCCACATGGCGTGAATGAAGACCTAGCCACCACGCCCGTCATGACGACTGATCTCTGCCGAGCCATTCATATCTACCTGGCTCGCACGCCGTCTTGTATCGTGTTGGCAAATCTCGAAGACAGTTTAGGCGAACTGTCGCAAACCAATCTTCCAGGGACAGTCGACAGTCACCCGAACTGGACCCGTAAATATGCGGTTCGTGTGGATGAGATTGTGTGTGATGAACGCTTGCGGCAACTTGGAGCTGTCTTGCGTTCGACCCGTCCGCTAGGGTAAGACCCTCTATCGTGGGCCGCGAAAACACACTCGCATTGACACTCCAGAAAATCGATGGACTGTAGGTCTCGGGCAACAGGAGAACGCTCTCCCCAGGATAGGCGCGTGAGACAGGCGGGATGGCTTGATCTGGCCTATCTGGTTTATTTCGTCCATCTGGCTCATATCGTCCAACCAAACAGACCAAAGACACTAGAGCGACAGGCGGGTTCTCGCGCTCCACGCGCCACGGTCTATGGCGCTGGAGGACTCGTGCAGCATTTGTTTTGTCTCCCACTCCCATGTTGAAACAAAATCGCATTGTGTTGGCGATTGCAGGGGCGGTATTCCTGGCAATCGTCGCTCTTGAAATGGCCGCCCCAGCCAACATTATGGCTTCGTACGGTCTTGTATTGCCGGTTCTATTGGTTGCGACGATGCGCAGTCGCAGCCTGATGCTTATGACCGTGATGGCCTGTATCGCGGCAACCTATATCGGGTTGATGCAACCGATCCAGCCTGGACGATTTCAAGCGGCGGTGATCAATCGCAGCGTGGTCGCGGGAGTGCTCCTGGTCGTGGCCTATATCGGCATGACGTGGGAAGAGCGCAAGGCGAGAGAGGAGGCGGCACGTACGGCTCTCGCCCGAGAGACGGAAAACCTCCTGAAGGCCAATACGCAGCTGGTCGATGCGAAAGACCAGCTGAATCGGTCCGAACGCTTAGCCGCAGTGGGTCAGTTGGTGGCCTCCGTGGCGCATGAGGTCGGAACGCCACTGCACTCGATCGCCTGGCACGTACAAGCGCTGGCTGAAGAGCCAGGCGTCACGCCAGAAATGAAAAAGCGGGTGACAGTGATCGATGAGCAGCTCACCCGGGTGGTTCGGATCATTCAGGATTTGCTGTCCTCAACAAGACAACGCCAACCTGAACCGACATGGTTGCCTGTGGAGCAGGTGATCAGTCCCGCAGCTGTGCTCATGGAACCAGCATTCCACGCGAAAGAGATTACCCTGACGGTCGAAATCCCCAAGGACCTTCCGCTCGTCTGGGCCGATAAGGAAAAAATGCATCAAGTGTTAGTAAACGTATTTGCCAATGCCTTAGCCGCCACCCCGCCGCATGGAGCGGTGAGCGTATCAGTGGGAACCCGTACGTCCTCGTCCGACGAACTCGACCGCGGCCGCCGGGTGGCCGACGCGATGTCACCTCTGGTGATCACCATCGCGGTGCGGGATACGGGATGCGGCATGCCGGAGACCGATGTCAAGAAAGCCTTTGAACCATTTTTTACAACTAAGGCAGTTGGCAAGGGCACCGGATTAGGACTATTCTTGAGCCACGAAACGGTCCTGGCCCATGGAGGCAGTCTTGTGCTTGAGAGCGACACTGGCCAAGGTACAACCGTCACTGTGACCCTACCTGGATTGAAAACCGAACCGACACCCGTGACAGAGAGGGGCTGATGCAACCAGCGAATATTCTCGTCGTCGACGACGATGCGGTCGCGCGTGATCTCTTGGCCGAGGCCTTAAAGAAGGAAGGCTATGCCGTTGAAACCTTTGCCAGTGGAGAAGAGGTCATCGCTCGTGGTCGCCAAGGGCGAGTGGATCTGGTGCTGACCGATATTCGTATGGGCGCGGTCGATGGACTCACAGTCTTGCGTGAATTTAAACGTACGAGCCCTGACACGGCGGTCGTGGTGCTGACCTCGTTCGGATCTCTCGAAGGTGCGATCGAAGCGATCAAGCAAGGAGCCTACGACTATCTCGCCAAGCCATTCAAGAAAGAGGATATTAAGCTGGTAGTCAAGCGGAGTCTCGATCACTCTCGACTCGTCCGAGAAAATACCAGGTTCCGTGAAGAGCTGAAGAGCAAAGATGAATGGTCTCCGCTGGTGGGGAGCAGTCCCGCTATGCTCGAAGTGTATACGGTGGTGGCCCGGGTGACCGAGAGCAAAAGCACGGTGCTCCTGCAAGGGGAAAGCGGGACCGGTAAGGAGCTGATTGCGCGGGCGATCCATGCAAATGGGCCCCGGAGGGACAAGCCGTTCATACCGGTGAATTGCGGGGCGTTGCCGGATACATTGCTGGAGTCCGAAATGTTCGGGTATGAGAAGGGCGCGTTTACCGGCGCGGTGGGACACAAAGTCGGCCTCTTTGAATCCGCAAATGGAGGCACGTTGTTTCTCGATGAGATTGGCGAGCTAGGGCAGGCCGTGCAAGTCAAGCTGTTACGGGTCATGCAAGATCACGAAGTCCGCCGTGTCGGTGGCACGACATCGACAAAAGTCGATGTCCGTATCATTGCCGCCACAAATCGAGATCTCGAGCAGCTCGTCAAGGAAGGAAAGTATCGGGACGACTTATTTTATCGGCTCAATGTCGTACGTATCACCTTGCCATCGCTTGTGGAGCGGCGGGAGGATATCCCCATGTTGGTCCATCACTTCTTGCAAAAATGGGCCACAGGAGCGCCCCATGCGGTGCGCGGAGTACTGCCGGAAACCATGACGTTGTTGACGCAGTACCGGTGGCCCGGCAATGTGCGCGAGTTGGAAAATGCCATTGAGCGGGCCGTCTCGTTGAGTCATGGTCCCCTCCTCACACCGGACGATCTGCCTGCGTCGCTGCGTCGGGCGGAGCCGCCCTCGAAGGAGACCGTCGGGCCGATCGGCCATAGCGATGAGGGGTGTTTGTCGCTTGAGGAGGTCGAGAAGCGACATCTCAGCCGCGTGCTCAAAGAAACCAAGGGGAATAAAGTCAAGGCCGCAAAGATTCTCGGCATTGACCGGCGCACGCTCTATCGAATGGCTGAGCGGTTTGGATTGGATCTTGGCGACGATGCCGACAGCGGAGAGTTAGAGTAATAGTCACGGATAGCCGCTAGTGTAGTGAGTCCAACGCTTCTTTACATTTGGAGACTTTGGTCAAAATGCTCTCCACGGACGCGGTCCACGTGAAGATGCGGGGATTCTG
>JAYTTD010000086.1:0-6073 GCA_043745235.1 Nitrospira sp.
TACGCGCCCACGCAAGTGCCTCGACTTCGCCACGCCGCTGGAGGTGTTCACACAGTTGCGTCATCATTCACCCGTTGCACTTGGAACTTGAAACCGCCCTTCTATTCGTATCTGTACTGATACGCGCGCCACGCGTCAAAACACTCGGCCCACTCAATACACCCAAATTTTGTGCATCCTAATACGCAATACTCTTCCGGCATGATGGTTGCTATTTCTTTGTGCTCAAGAACTCTGTCAAATACAGGAGGGTTGTCCATGGAGAACACGCTTCCCGTTATGTCTGAACCCGGTTGTGCTGCACCACGGAAAGATCCGCGGAGGCATGATCGAAGGCCAATCAGTCTTCGAGTCGTGGTCGGAGACAAGTCAGGACTGGCTGAAGGCCACGTGCTCGACCTCTCAGCTCGTGGGTGTGGGTTACGCCTGAAGAGACAGCTCCTACGAGGGCAGTATCTCTGGCTCAAGATCTACCCCGAGAACGGAAGAACGACTCCGATCTGCGACTTGGTGCGTGTGAAGTGGACAGAAGACGACCGGGTGGGGGTTGAATTCTTGTGCATGGGGCTGGAGAGTCTATTGCAACTCCACAAGCTCTTTGGCGATCAAAGTCCCTTTGGACTGGAGGACTAAATGCCCGCGTGCTCCGCCTCAGCCATCTCCCTTGAACAGATAGAGGTTGATGGGCGATCCGTGCCCGCTATCAGGGCAAATGCCACACGGACCATGCTTGAGCGGTGGTGTATCACCGAGCTTGAGTGGGTTCACTATGAGTCCAATAGTCCTTCCGTCTGGCAGCAAGTCGTCCGGCACCTGCGCGGATACCTCGGCAGCCTGTGGGTATCAGGGGGCCTTCCAGGGACAACACTCACCGAAGCCTTCTTCGTGCGTTGCGACCGCTCCACCATGACACAACAAGACATCAGCGAGAATCACGTGATCTGTCTTGTCGGCCTAGCCTCCGTCAAGCCTGCCGAGTTTGTCCTGTATCGCGTCCATATCCATCAGAAGCGGTGGTAACACTTCCTCCCCACGCTACACCACGCCGCCGGCATGCGCGTCCCGCTTATGGTCTGCGTAAAGCACAGACTCTCGACCCCACTGTTTCAAGCGCACCTCTCGACCTCGCCTGCATGATTCACCAAGCCTTCTACTGTAACGGCCGACACGCCGCTGCGATAAGCCGGCGGGCGGACTCGCCGCACGGTCGGTCGATCTACTGTTTCAAGTAGGCCTCCCTCGCAGCTCCATGCGCCCCCCGCTTGGCGTCTCAACAGTTATGTCACGAACCCTCGTGAATCATGCCGGCCAGAGCCAATCCCACTTATGACCTAACACGGGAGAGGGTGTTCTGGTCCGTGTGATGGAATAGCTTTGTTTGGCCAGGAATTTGGATCTGCGTATCCTGCTCATAGTGAAACCGGTCACCATCGAGCAGCGTGACAGTCAGTTCATATCGTACTGTCTTGAATGCCGCGTCTAAGAATGGATTCGAACAAATACCATAGGTGTGTGACGACACGTTCGCGGCAAGAGAAAAAGACTTGGCTGACGGCTCGACCGTGCCACCGGCAATCACCGAGACCCCCCGAGGCACAATAAAACAGCGGGTCACTTGCTTGGCCTGCGCATCCCACAGCCAATACCCGAGATCCTCATGGAACGGGTCTGCCTCGCCGATACGCCAGGCTACCGTGTTATAGCGCAACCCGTAGAGCGTTTGCTCGTGATTGCGCACCGGGCCCAGAGGCTCGAAAGTCATTCGCTCGCGAAACTGATTGCGCTCAGTGCCGCGGTCATCCGAAGGCGCGACATCTTCACCCGTCTGTCCCTCCCACACTCCAGCCAATGCCGCAAGCGGACCAAGGTTCGCGATCAAATTCTGATCCATGTCTCCCCTCCCATCATGTTCATGAAAAACCAGATCTCTCAAACGGCATGCATCTGCATTCACTTGCCACAACTCAGAGAGAGAACACAACCAATGTACGCCGATGAGTCGAGCACAATAGACGATTCCCATTCCCCTGTCACAGGCAGCTTTTTCGGGGAATTACGCTCAGGACAATGTCGCCCCTACTCACACCCTTGTCCCCCTTCTGTACGGTTGATTTATCTCCCTGTAGAGCGTAGGAATTGGGCTGATAGATACAGCAACCTCACCAGGACTTTTCTATGTCAGAGCCTACAATTACCTGCCCGAACTGCAAAACTGAGATCAAGCTGACAGAATCACTGGCCGCTCCGTTGATCGAATCGACACGTCGAGACTATGAGAAGCAGTTGGCCTTGAAAGATACGGCCATTGCCAAGAAAGAAGAGTCTCTCCACGAACGAGAAGAGGCTGTCTCCAGAGCCAAGCACACGATTGACAATCAGGTGGCTCAGAAGCTGCTGCTGGAACGTGCGAAGATCGTCACAGAGGAATCCAAGAAGGCCAAACTCGCCCTGCAAACGGATATTGACCAGAAAACAAGAGAGCTGGCTGAACTGCAGGAGGTGCTGAATCAACGAGAAGTCAAACTCGCCGAAGCTCAGAAGGCACAGGCCGATCTTATCCGACAAAAGAGGGAACTGGACGATGCCAAGCGGGAGCTAGAACTTACAGTCGAAAAGCGCGTGCAGGATGGGCTCTCTGCGACTCGTGAGCAGGCAAAGAAAGAAGCCGAGGAAGGGCTCAAACACAAGGTAATGGAAGCGGAGCAAACCATCGCCTCCATGCAGATACAGATTGAAGAGCTGAAGCGCAGGGCAGAACAGGGATCACAGCAACTCCAGGGCGAAGTCCAAGAGCTAGAACTCGAAACCTTGCTCAGGGCCAAGTTCCCAAGGGACACGATCGAGCCTGTCCCCAAGGGTGAATTCGGTGGCGATACCCTACACCGGATCATCGGCCCTCTCGGTCAGCTCTGTGGAACGATCTTATGGGAATCTAAGCGAACCAAGAATTGGAGCGACGGCTGGCTGGTCAAACTGCGCGACGATCAACGGGCGGCCAAAACAGAAGTCGCTGTCATCGTCAGTCAGGTGCTCCCAAAGGGCATTGAGTCTTTCGATCTTGTGGATGGAGTCTGGGTCACCCATCCACGGTCAATGCTCTCCGTCGCAGTCGCGCTTCGTCACTACCTTATAGAGGTTTCCTCGGCTCGCCTGGCCTTAGAAGGACAACAGACCAAGACCGAGATGGTCTACCAGTACCTGACTGGGCCACGGTTCCGCCATCGTGTTCAAGCAATTGTAGAGGCCTTCTCGTCGATGCAAGAAGACTTGGATAAAGAAAAGAAAGCCATAACCAAACAATGGGCAAAGCGAGAGGAACAGATCGAGCGAGTTATGGGCGCAACGGTAGGGATGTATGGCGATTTACAAGCGATTGCCGGAAAATCGCTACAAGAAATAGATGGGCTCGAACTAACTGCTCTGGAATCCAAGAACCCAACGCAACAATTACTCCCCGAGCAAGATTGATTTGGGTCAAGACAAAAGTATTAGAAACCGATTAGTCACATCAATCGATGAATAGGCAGTGGCTACAAAGGAGATAACTAATCTTCGATGCGCAGTGGCGGGGTGGCCTAGCCCTTCGCTCCAGCGCCTCCCGGAACGGCCCTTTCGGACTTTGCCAGGCGGAAGCCTTCTGAAATTCCCTCGGAGACTCGGTCAGTTTCAGCTTTCCTTCCTGGCAAAGTCTCGATGGGCACCCCGTTCCTCCGGCGAATTCCGCTCCGGGCAATGCCACCCCGCAAGAAAATCCTCAACAACAAAAATAAGAAGGGGACAGGCCGCTTACAAGCCTATCCTCTTAACGCTTCGCCAAGTTCAGTGTCATGCTACGTGACGAGGCATCGAGAGTAATCGATGGTTGGTGGATGGGAAATGTATCGGTCACCTTCCTGTCAGGATCAACTCACGGGGATTTCAGAAACTGATTACGGCCCATGTTCCCCGCTAAACTGGGAAGCGAACTCACGTACGCCGTGTGCCAGGCCATACCCTCCCCTGTTTCCGCTGGATATGCGCTGCAGCTATTAAAAGATCGGGTGGTAAACGTCTCCCCCATCTACTGCAAAAAATCTTTCGTCAACCGTTGTATAGCCACTCAGTTTATGCACCAATAACCTTCATCTGACGTTCCACATATTCAGTAAATGATAGAGGGGCTAAGAACTTAAGGCAGCCTCTAGCCCTTAGACCTCTTGCAAGAACGTTTTCATATCGGGCGCGAAACTCCGCTGATTTATCTATGTCTACTACAACGATCCTATGCAACTTTGCATTGCGTGCTAACCCAAGCGTGAGCAGATATTGAAAGAAGGTATCAGTTCTTGGCATTGAGTACCCAATAACGATTATCTGGGAAGCATCTGCGATCTCCTCAACAGCTGTTTTCCAGGCGTGGGTTGCTGCCGTATTATCTATCTTTTTCGACCAAGTAGGAGGTATTAAAAATGGCTCCAGCGTGCCCTTTTGCTGACATGAACTGCACGGCGTCTTGGATAGAATCTCGGTCGCCATTTTGAAAAAAATCTCATCATGTTCAGAACGGGGTAAAACACCTGAGCCAGCAGATAATGGGGTTGGAGATACTATCTGGGCTTGAGTTCTAAGTCCAAGTGCAACACTGCCGGCCCGGAAGGGCTAAGGTGTTGCCATGCAAACGAACGGCTATACACACCTGAGTATTGAAGAACGTGAGACCCTGAGTCTGGGACTGGCCCAAGGCCGGTCCTTGCGGACGATGGCAACGGTGTTGGGTCGCGCACCCAGCACCGTGAGCCGCGAATCCGCGCGCAACGCACGGGGCCACCCCTATCGGGCCTGCACGGCGCAGCGTCTGGCGGCAGCTCGGGCCCGTCACCCCCGCCGCGCGCGTAAACTGCTGGACCCGTGGCTATGGCAGTATGTCCAACCCCACCTGGGCCATGGGTGTTCGCCCGAGCAGATTGCGGGACGCTTCCGGCGCGAGTATCCTGACGACATGCGGACGCGACTCTCGGGCGAGAGCATCGATACCGCCCTGTATGTGCTGCCACGTGGAGGCCTGCGCAGTGAACTACTGACCGCGCTGCGTCAGGTGCGCAAGGCCCGCCGTCCTCGGTCGCGAGGAACCGACCGACGCGGCCACATCCCGAACATGCCCTTGATTGCGGACCGCCCGGCAGAAGTCGCCGCACGAACAGTGCCGGGCCACTGGGAAGGCGACCTGATCAAGGGCACCCGCAAATGGCTCGGCGGTCGGCACTCTGGTCGAGCGGACGACCCGCCTGGTGATTCTGGCCCGCATGGAGGGGACGGATGCGGGGAGTGCCCGAGCGGGTTTCACAAAAAAGCTCCGACACGTACCGGCCCTGCTGCGCAAGACGCTGACCTACGATCGGGGCAAAGAGATGGCGGAGCATGAGCGCCTAGCCCAGCGGCTCGCGATCCAGATCTTCTTTGCCGATCCGTACAGCCCTTGGCAACGTGGAACCAACGAGAATACCAATGGCCTCCTGCGCCAATATCTGCCGAAGGGCACAGATCTGTCGGGCTATACGCAACGTGACCTGAACGCCATCGCCCATCGGTTGAATACGCGCCCGAGAAAATGTCTCAACTTCGCGACGCCCTTGGAGGTGTTCACGCAATTGCGTCATCATTATTCACCCGTTGCACTTGGAACTTGAAACCGCCGGGGGTAATCTTTCTTAGTGTGGCACTTGGAACAATGTCCCCAGTTGACAGAACCGTGTAACTTCAAAATCTGGAGTGATCGACTTAGGGACTTTCCATATGGTGGAGAACTCAAGTAGTATTCAGGAGTCAGTTCGTGGTAGGAAATCGCATTATCTAGCATCGCGTCATAATTGAAAGTGATTACTGCATCTCGACTAAATCCTGATGCTTTGTTTGACACAATCTTTTCTCGGCTTTCATTCAGTCCCACCAGATTTTCAACGAACTTTCCATAGATACGATCTGGCAGTAACTGACGTCCCTTCGTAAGCTCCCCCCAAATGTAGACAGGTGAGAAGGAGAATCTTCTGGCACAATAGCCACCCTTAGCCAGGAGGTTCCCATGCGCCAATCGCCG
>JAYTTD010000087.1:0-6009 GCA_043745235.1 Nitrospira sp.
AGGATTATGCGGGTGATGATCGGCGGTGGCGAGAGAAGCTCCTCACGGGGTGGGTGGAGCAACATCGCTGAGGTTCATGAGAGCAGTTTTTTTGTGAGATGAAAGGTTCCACCCTTTTGCGCGGGTGCATGGTCGGTTTCGATGCGGCTGTACCACCAGCGTCCCTCCCCTTCTGAAAAATCCGGCGAGAACTCGACCGTAAATCCACCGTCTCGGTCATTGTCTTTCTGAAACCACATGCCGTGCCAGGTATGACCAATGAGCGCGTGTGTCTCGAATCGTCCACTCTTCCAATTATAGTGACCGTTGCCCTGCTCATCGAGCGTCAGCCGATTGACGGCGCCATCGACATATTCCCATTCACCGGCGAGTATATGGCGGTTATCGGGCTGAGAGCCTATCGATGGAGGAAGGGAATCAGTGGAAACAGCCGGATGAACCGCCGGCTTGGCGCAGGCTGTGGCGAGCAATGCGCAGGCGAGCAGGAGAGCGGCACCTCCCGCACCCAAGACATTCGACCATGTGCGGTTAGGAGTATTCGTTTGCCCGGTCATGAGCACTCCGCTCTCGTTGTCTTGTAATGGCAGGGTAGAGAGTTCTTTGCAGGTTCCCATGGCTTTAACGAAAGGGTCGGCAGACCGCTGCCCTATCATGAAGTAGCGGCCTGCCTGCGGTCATTAAGACGATTACTTCTGTCCCATCGAACCGCTTTTGCCTGCGGAGTCAGACGTATGGCTGGAGGCATCATTTCCGTGACCGGCATTTGGGCCTCCGGCCGAGCGCATGGACAGCGCATGATTCTGATCGTTCACCTTCGCCTCGACACGATCACCCTTCTTGATTTCTCCCGTCATCTGGGTCGTTTTGTCTGTATGTAAGCGTACTTCTTTGCCGTCCTTTACCTTGACGAAATAATTTCCGCCTTCGACGCGGAACAGTTCGCCCTTGATCGTCTTGCCGCCTTCCGTGGAGCTACCATCCATCTTAACGTTCTTTTGCTTGTCATCATCAGATTGAAAGCCTTGCCGATCATCTATGCGATCAGTTTTCATCACGTCTGAGGGCGAAGGCGCATGTTCTGCCTGCGCCGCGGTGGATAGGCCCATACACAGCACGAAACCACACGACATGAGACCGACAACTTTGGGGATAGATACCATGGGACCCTCCTCGGTTAGGTGTGAACAACATAGATGTCACTGTACGCTGCCTGGGGTGTATGCGGAGCTAGGAAGTCTCCTAGTTCTTGGCGTGAAGTGTCCCTAGGTCAGGAAGAAGGCGAGAGAGGGAGTTGGGCTTTAGTAGATGTTTTTTGGAACGGAGGATTGTGCGTGTGAGGAATCCGGCGTCATGCTGAACTCTTGGTCCTGTGGCGTGAGTTGGGCACGAGGTGCAAGACGATCGACACAAGCGGTCAGGAGTATTCGTTTGGCCCGGTCCCGGGTTCTCCACTCTTTTACTTTTGTAATGGCAGCGGTAGAGAATTTTTGGCGGGTTCCCATGGCATTACTTGACGGGTCGGCAGGCCACTACTTCATGATGGTAGCGACCTGCCTGCGTTCCGTGAGACAAGTACTACCGCCCGATCGAACCAGTCTGGCTTGATGGAGAGAGGAGTCAGTCGTACGGCCGGCTTCATTTTTGTGACCGGCACCAGTTCATCGGGCCGAGCGCATCGAGAGCGCGTGATTCTGATCATTCACTTCTGCCTCGATACGATCTCCTTGGGTAATGGTGCCGGTTTTCTGGGTGGTTTGGTCGGCATGCAACCGTACTTCCTTGCCGTCCTGCCCCTTGACGAAATAGTTCTCACCTTCAACGCGCAACACTTCGCCCTTGATCGTATGGCCGCCCTTCAACTTATCCAGCTCGCCCCTCATACCGGCTTGACCGCCTTGCCGATCAGGTTGGCCAGCGTTCATTCCGTCTGCGGCTGACGCCGCGTTGGACAGTCCAAGGCTCAGCAGGACACCACACGACATGAGACCGACGACTTTAGAAATAGAGACCATGAGACCCTCCTCGGTTAGGTGTGAACGATATCGATGTCACTGTATGCTCCCCTGAGCCTGTGCGGAGCTAGGAAAATTCCTAGTTCTTGGCGTGAGAGTTTCTAGGTCAGGACAAGGCGCGAGGGAGAATGGGACTTTAGAAGGCGTCTTTGGGAACGGGGAATTGCGCGTGTGAGGAACCCGGCACGACGCTGGACTCTCGGTCCTGCGGCGTGAGTTGGGCGCGAAGCTGGGCGACTCGCTGCTGCATCTTATTGAGGATGGGCCGCTCGTTGATAGAGGCACTGTGGGCTTGCCTAAGAAAATCCTCCCACACCTGTAGCGCATCTCGTTTTAGCCCCTGTTGCTCCAATGCAAGGCCCACATGATAGGCCGCATAGGAAGAAGGCGATGGACAGGCCGCTGCACGCCTGAGGACTTGCTTCGCTTCATCCACTCGACCTTGTGCCTGGAGAACTGTGCCCAGCCCCAAGGACGCGCTCACCAAACAGGCGTCTTGTCGAATGGCCGCTCGATACAGTTCCGCCGCGCCTTGGGTGTCTCGCATGTGAGACTTGAGTTCGCCCATATTCTTTAACAGCACAGGATCGCTCGGTGTTTGGGCGAAGGCCCGCTCGTACGTCACTCGTGCCCGGTCCGTCTGTCCCGTCGCCGCGAACGCGAGGCCGAGATTCCGTAATACGTCAGGCCGTTTCGGTTCGAGTTGCAGTGCCGATTCATAATGTTGAATGGCGAGATCCAGGAGATCGTGATCCTGGTGCAGGACCACCGCCATCACATGAAGGAGATGCGCGGTCGTGAGGAAGGCGCGAGTTGGGATCTCCTTCTCTAGAGGAATGAGAGGAACCTCACGCGTCTGCTTCGCCGAAAAGGGAATGTGGTTCTTCTCTAACCAGTCCCGCAGCCGAGACACAGGGATAGAGTAACTGAGGCCGGCTCGCATCATCACCGCGCCCAGCCGTTCGCCTCCAGCATTTTTGACCTGCTCCAAATAGGGCACAGTATGGACGACCAGCCCCGCGATCTCACCGGTCTCGCTGTGCACCAGCGGCCCTCCGCTACTCCCGGCGTTCAGCATCCCCACGGTTTGCACGAAGGGAATCGGTAGCCCAGCCGTTCTGGATCGTCCCATGGCCGCACCGGTAATCGTCATAGGAATAACCGACGCATGCAGCGTCAATCCCATTTGTAAGACATCCGACACACGCGGATATCCGACCGCGATCGCCGGCGTGCCTTCGTCCGGAACCTCCGCCGCCAATGGAAGGAACGGAACCGGAACGTCTGTATGGACGCGGAGCGCGGCGAGATCAAGGTCGGAGTCGATCGCGAGCACCCTCACGTCACTATCCACGGCTTGATTGCGGATATAGACAAAGAGTCGGGTGGAATCTTCCACCACATGGGCATTAGTCAGAACCAGGCCCTGCTCCGAGATAAACACACCGCTGCCGAACGAGAGGGCACTGGATTCATCGTTAATCCCCACGATCAGGACGGTCGCAGCCTTGGCTTGGCGATAGAGATCGCCCTGGGTAAACGAAACCGCTATGTCGGGAGTTGAGATCAGTAATAATAGGAGTGACACCAAGAGAGACAAGGGGGATAGGAGAGCAATGGTTCTGCGGCGGAGCGCCTTATATTTGGGGGGAATAGGGTCCGCGGTACGCGCTGTCTGGATCATTAGCGCCATTGATGTGCACACTATCAAAACAAAATAAAAGCATCCAGTGTTATCAAGTATTTGAGAGTGCCCGTTCCTGACGATTTAGCGGTGAGTTGTAACTTTAATAATCACGAGAATCGGCTGTTGATTGGAAGTCGTCTTATACAACCTTTCGAAATCCCCCTTGATCACCAGGTATAGGGAGATTGATCACGTTTCCATTGCGACGTTGAAATTAGAGAACACAACGCCAGACCCTGCAAAACCGTTTTGGAATGGCAGGCGCAGACGGACTATTCGCACAAGCGGCTGCGCAGGATCTCGTGTGTCAAACACAACCCACACTCCGGCAGAAAGTTCCCTCCAACATTTCTGAAAGAGTGAAGCCGGGGATCCCATTCAAATCGCATAGGCAGCGCCAAGCTGCGATCGGATCAATTTTCCTAACCTGAGCAATTGTGACCAGTCCGCTGCAGGTCTTCTCGCCATAATGGGCCGTAACGGGACGAATGGGGGAGGACAGAGCCGGATTGATACGAACACGAAAGCACCGCCATCTCACACAGAAGGAAACATCATGAACGCGGATCAACTCAAAGGGAAATGGATGAGGTTCAAAGGCGAACTGAAACAGCAGTATGGCAAGTTTACTGAGGATGATCTGCGGCAGATCGAAGGGCAATACGACAAGGTGATCGGCCAGCTCCAGGAACGGTATGGCGGTAACTGCGCCAGCTTAGTTCGGGGACAGTACGGCGAGAAAAAGAACGAACTTATAAGCCTGGCCAGCCGATGGCGAACACCTTGGGTAGAGCCGACGAAAAGATACCGACAACGACTGATGTCTGACGTGGAAGACTAAGATTGCGCCGTGTTGAGGTACCCGTATTGAGGGGAATGAATTCAATGTCGATACTGGCAGGGGAATGATCATGAACACACGCGAGTGTCTAAGCGTCCTGGATTGTTTTAGCAGGTTTCCGGCTTGTGGTTTGTGAAGAACGATCTTACGATGAAGGAGGAGGCTCTGGAAAGCTTGTCTTCTCATGGGGGTCAGTTGTCTTTTCGCTTGCCCTAAATTAGAAAAAATATTCTGAGCATTGGAGCAATCGTGGCCAGACTTGAAAAAACGACGGAATTGTTCACGTGAGCACAAACTCACATGATGAGGCCGTAAACGGCCGAGGAGTTAGAATGATGAAGACACATTATGTAGTCACACTCTGCGCCGTGCTGGTTGTCGGCGCCGCGCTCATCTCGGCACCGGTGACCGTGTCGGGCAAGGGCACAGAGAAGACACCGAACGCGCAAGAAGTACCACAGAAGGGGACGAGCTATGCTCCTGTGGATCTCAAGGAGGATATTGCCGTTGTCATCGCTCGCATGAAAGCCGCAAAGCCTGAGGTCATGAAGCGGCAGATGGATTTACTCAAGGAGCGATATGATCTCGCAAACCGCCCGGCCAAAGATGTCACGATGTCCGGCGGAAAGCCCATCCAGGAAGGGATACGCGTCACACTTTCGCAGGGGATGACGTGGGAAACACTTCAGGCCATGAGCCCCGAAGAGATCCGGGAAAAGAATTCATTTCCGGCTGGATTTTTCCCTCTTCCGCATCCCAACCACCCTGAAGGCGGGATGGTGTTCCCCAAGTTTCACATTGAGGAGATTCAGAAGCAGGAGGGCCGTGATCTCACTCGCTTCGACCTGGATTTTGACTTGCCGGCCCATTTTCTACCTGAGTTCCCGCCCCCCATCTATCTGACAACACGGCCCGATCTCGGTGATGTGTCTCAGGGGAAATTGGTGACCATCGATAACTATTACGAATTCTTCAACGGGATTCTGAATCCAAAACAGCTCGAGGGCTTGCGGCTGCTGGTTACGACGTTCCCGCAGCAGCAGTTCAATCAGACGGAAGACCGTCGTACGGTACGACCAAGCCGTGGGGTTACCTGCTTCGAGTGTCATGCGAACGGCCACACGAACGCCAGCACCCATCTTGCCGGCGACGTGCGCCCTCAGGAGTTCCGTCATCGCATCGATACCCCCACGTTGCGCGGCTTGAACATCCAGCGGTTATTCGGTTCGCAGCGGGCGCTGAAAACCGTGGAGGATTTCACCGAGTTCGAGCAGCGCGGCGCCTACTTCGACGGCGATCATGTGATCGCGACAAAAAAAGGGGTCAACATTCTTGAGCGGGCCAGCCAGGTGCACTTCATGGCAGAGTTTCAGGAACTTCTGGACTTCCCTCCAGCACCCAAGCTGGGCATTGACGGCAAGCTGAATATTCAAAAATCCACTCCGTCTGAGAGGCGAGGGCAGGATCTG
>JAYTTD010000088.1:0-1632 GCA_043745235.1 Nitrospira sp.
GAAATACATCCGCCGACCGGCATCATCGACATACGCCTTCGCTGACACGTGTGTCATGAACGGCATGCCTGTGAGAATGCCTTGCTGCCGACGTGTCATACCCGACGTTCCATCATCTGTATTTGCAAAAGTTGTTGTCGCACAGACGAGCAACACAGCGCCGATTAGCCGTCCAGCCCACCATCGACTATGCCGTGCGGAGTTCAAATAAAAAATCCCCAAGGCCTCGACAGACCCTGAGGATTGCACCCGCAGTTCATCCTCGCCAATTCCCCAGCCCACGAGGGAACGTCGGTCTTCGGAACCTACCAGAGGACCGCCATTCTGTTGCGGCGAATGATCTCAGACCATCTGCCGCGTTCTCGGTGTGAAATGAACCTCAACGTATTACAGTGAATACGCTTCCAGTCGTTCCCACACCTGCGGCCTGGCATCTGATCCGATCTCCTCCGTCTCACAACGAAGAGATCCTCTGGCAAGTTCCCTCTCCAGGCAGGTCTTCTGGCTCATGGTTCACCCTACTCCCCGCGCCTTCCCATCCATGAATCGGACAGTGGCATTCACGGGTTTCGTCTCCATTTACAGCGGCGGGACCGCGAGGGACTTGCACCCTCTTCCCTTACCCAGGAGTCATATTGTGGAAGGCACTCTAGGAGAGCGGGAAGAAGGTTGTCAAGGTCATTACTGTCCATCGTCCCCGGGCCTACTCATGCAACCACTCCCGACATATGAGAAAGCACCTGATCAGCAATGTGGGGAATGGCCGATACGACGATGAGGCTCACGCATGGTTCGACATCAGAACGCCTACCGTTGTTGCCCTCGAAACCAAATCTACAGTCACCAACGACGAATTCAACCAAACATACTAACCGCTGCGAGTCCTATAGCGGACCTTGAGCGCGAGAATTGCCCCCGTCAGAAGCAGCGTAATGAAATTGGTGGCAATGATTGGCCACGAATGTAGCACCAGTCCATAGAGAAACCAGAGACAGACGCCGGTTGTGAAGATAGCGAGCATACTCAGTGAGACATCGCCCGCAGACTTCGAAATCCACGTCTTCTGCAGTTGAGGCCAAAAGGCGCAGGTCGTTAGCGCCCCCGCTGCAAACCCCAGTAGATCAATTCCCGTCATCGCAATCCCCCCCTTATCCATCAACCTGCTTGTCAAGACGAATGGCCCTGTGATACATTTCTGACTTCTTAAACTTATCGACACGACTAGATGAAGGAGTGTACCCGTGGCATTTACATGCGATCTCTGTAGCAAACGTCGCCAATCCGGCCATAATGTCAGTCACGCCAATAACAAGACCAAGCGGATCTTCAAGCCGAACCTCCAACCGGTCCGAGCACTGATCAACGGTCAAACGAAGCGCATGCGGGTCTGCACACGATGCTTGCGTAGCGGAAAAGTCCAAAAAGCTGTGTAGTAAACATAATACCCTAGCGCCCCTTTCGGTTACACACAAGACCCACCTTCTGTGCCGTTATAAAACTTCGATCTCCCCAGAGATTACGTATCCAGCTATCTAGTTCTTAGGCTTGAGCAGTTCATCCATGAGACACAAAAAAGGACTTGGAAGTGCATACTTCTCAAGTCCTTCACCTCTGACGCGTGATATTTTACGT